>JAYTWO010000147.1:0-19816 GCA_043743415.1 Planctomycetota bacterium | reverse complement strand
CGCCCGCTCCAACTGTGGATCAACACTCTCCCCATGCTCGAGCGCCTTCCGAAACACCGTCTGGAGGACATCGCCCACCAATTCGTGATCCCGCAGAATCCCGAACACAAACACCCGCAGCCATTGGACTTGCTGCGAATGCCACTGAGCGACACGCTCTCGATTCGCGTCATCCGAGGGCCAATTCCCAGCCGGGCCAGTGGACTTGGACGAATCGCCTGACACGGAAACTCCTTGCGTCGACTGAGGGTTGGATGCGCTGCGGAACGGAGTTATTCTCCCGTTTGAAGAAGAAAGAGTCCATGAACCGAGAAAAGGGAACGAGACTGCTCTGCGAGGAATTGGCCCATTTGTGAAGGGCTGATTTGCGAGATTCTTCTCGCGTCTTCGGCCACTCGCCGATACTCTATCTGTCAGAAGGGAAACCGGAGGCTGGCTCGATGTCGCGACTGAACCGATCATCGTTGGTCATACTGATGTCCCTCTGTCTGCTGTGGCGGACAGAGGCCCGGGCCGATCTCGTGCGCCTCCAGAACGGCGGCGAGCTGCGCGGCTCGCTCGTCAAGGGTAGCGACAAGACGAGCGATCCCGAGTTGACGATCGTCTCCTTCACTGGGGCCACGATCACAGTCCCCCGCACTGAGGTCGACTCGGTGCAATTGCGGTCGGCCCCTGTCGAGGAGTACGTCACTCGCTCTCGCGAAATCCCTCACACGGTCGAGGCGCATCAGCAACTGGCCGACTGGTGTTCCTCGCGACAGCTCAAGGCCCAGCGGATCGAGCAACTCGAACTTCTGCTGGAACTCGAACCCGACAATGAGGTCATCCACCGCTCGCTCGGCCATATTCGCCAAGATGGGGAATGGATGTCGCGAGAAGAAACGATGGCCAAGCAGGGATACGTGCTGCACAAGGGGAAGTACATCACGCAGTTGGAAATGGAACTGCTGGAGCAGACCGGGGCCGAACGGGCGGCGGAGCAGGTGTGGTATCCGAAGGTCAAGCAGTGGACCGGCTGGCTCGGTGGTCGCGACGCCCGGCGCATTGCCGAGGGGCTTCAGAATCTGCATGCGATCCAAGACCCCGATGCCGTGGCGGCGTTGTGGAACTACCTCGGCCAGCAACAGAATCCGGAGTACAGGCAACTCTTCGTGCAGGTCGCCGGGCAGCTCAAAGGCCCGAAGCCGGTGCGGCGACTGTCGCAGGGGCTGCTGGCGGAGGGGAACGAGCCGATCTTCCGCATGGCCCTCGCGACCATCGACGACGACCAGCAGGTCGAGGTCGTGAAATACTGCCTGCCGGGGCTGAAGGACAAGTCGAATGATGTGGTCCAGCGGGCAGCCATCGTCGTCGGACAATTCGGCGACGAACGGGTGATCCCCGATCTGATCGATGCGCTGATTACAACGCATCGGTACAAAGTTCAGGTGCCGGACACCTCGAATGATGTGGGCTTTGGCGTGGCCTCCAACGGAGTGCCGACCATGCTGCCCTCCGGCAACTCGACGATGCTTCCCTCCGATATCGAGATGCTGAATCGGCTGGGGCAACTGCCGTTTGGATACACGGTGAATGACACGCGACCGAAGCGGACGCGGACCGTCTCCGTCAAATCGGACGTTCGCAATACCCAAGTCCTCGCCGCCCTCCAGAAACTCACGCAGCAGAACTTCGGCTACGACCAGCGGGACTGGCAGAGGTGGTGGGCGTTGAAGAAGGCCGCGACGTAGAACGGAATTCATTCCGTTCTTTTCTGATCAGGAACGGAATCAATTCCGTTCTACTGCTGGCTCGCCTCGCTCGGCTATAGTGTGAGTGTGCTTCGAATTACCCCCCTGAGGAGTCTCGCCATGCCACTCGGATTTGTCAGTGCCATCCTGCCCGATCAAACCGTCGAACAGGTTTTCGAATTCGCCGCCGACACCGGCTTCGACTGTGTCGAGTTGATGTGCTGGCCGGTGAGTCAGGCCGAGCGCCGCTATGCGGGCGTCACCCATGTCGACGTGACCGAGTTCAGCACCGCCGACGCCCATCGGCTCCAGAAGATGGTCGCACACTACGGCGTTTCAATCAGCGGGCTGGGCTACTATCCCAACCCGCTAACTCCGATCGAAGACGAAGCCCTCCACGCCACTCAACACATCCAGCGCGTGATCGCCGCAGCCTCCCTGCTCCGGGTCGGCATGAACACGTTCGTGGGGCGGGACTGGTCCAAATCGGTCGATGACAACTGGCCGCAGTTCCTGGCCACCTGGCAACCACTCGTCCTGTACGCAGAAGAGCAGCGGGTCCGGATCGGCATCGAGAACTGCCCCATGTCTTTCAGCCGCGACGA
Source organism: Planctomycetota bacterium (assembly GCA_043743415.1). Lineage (GTDB taxonomy): Bacteria > Planctomycetota > Planctomycetia > Planctomycetales > Planctomycetaceae > TH-plancto1. The sequence goes on along the minus strand of JAYTWO010000147.1, from coordinate 17,481 downwards.
GTGGCCCGGCGGCAAGAACCTCGCCACAACCCCCGCGATCTGGCGTCAGATGTATGCCGACCTGCCGAGCGAATACTTCGGCCTCAACTTCGATCCGTCGCACTTCGTCTGGCAGATGATGGACTACCTCCCCGCGATACGTGAGTTCAAGCACAAGCTGTTCCATGTGCATGCCAAGGATGTTCGCATCGACCGCGAGAAGCTGAACCAGGTCGGGATCATGGCCCACCCGGCGGAGTACCACACGCCGAAGCTGCCGGGGATGGGGGATGTGAACTGGGGGCAGTTCTTCTCGACGCTGACCGACTGCGGGTATCGCGGGCCGGTGTGCGTCGAGGTCGAGGACCGGGCGTACGAGGACTCGCTGGCGTCGCGGCAGGCGTCGCTGGTGCAGAGCCTGACGTACCTGCGGAACTTCGTGCCGAAGCGGGTTCGCTCGAAGTAACCCGGCGAGCGGGGCGGCGTCAGCCCCCCGAGTCCTTCGCCTGTTCACACACGAACCTACCGCCGGGAGAACGAAGCTCGCATCGTAGGTAGGACGGGCACATTGGCCCGTCCCCGCGCGACCACCTGCCTTCGAAAACCGCCCCGATGGGCCGCCCAACACCGTCCTGCCACCCAGACGCCGGTCGTCGAGACGGACGGTCAAATGTGCCCGTCCTACGGCCAAATCGCTCACTCAGCCGAAAGACTCGGAGGGCTGACGCCGCTCCGCTCGCCGAAGAGACTCCATGCGTATCCTCATCACCGCCGGTCCGACCCGCGAATACCTCGACGATGTCCGCTACCTCTCCAACGGCAGCAGCGGTCGCATGGGGTACGCCATTGCTCAGGCGGCCCTGCAACAGGGTTGGCAGGTGGTCCTCGTCAGCGGCCCCGTCGAACTCTCCGCTCCGCCCGGCTGTGAGTTTCACCAGGTCATCACCACTGCTCAGATGAAGGATGCCTGCGAGCGTCTCTTCCCCCACTGTGACGGCGTGATCGCGACGGCAGCGGTGTGCGACTACAAGCCGGTACAGCGTGTGACCGGCAAGATGAAAAAGATCGGCGGGCCGATCACCGTCGAGATGATCGAGACCGATGACGTGCTGGCCGAACTCGGGAAGACCAAGGGCGAGCGCTGGGTACTCGGGTTCGCCCTGGAAGCCCAGAACCCGCGCGAGAACGCCCTGCAAAAACTCCGTCGCAAGAACTGCGACTGGATCGTCCTCAACAGCCCCGAGGCCATTGGGGCCGAGGAGAACAGCGTCGAGTTGATCTCCTCCACCGGTGAGACCGTGGGGAACTGGTCCGGCCCGAAATCCCGCATTGCGACCGCGCTGGTCGAGTGGCTGGCTGGTCAGTCCCGTTAGGCGTCGAGCGAGATTAGTCTCACCACCCCCGCATGCCGGGGTGGTTCCCGTGGCGAGGAGACGATTTCCACCCGTCTGCCTTACACCTCGTCAGCCTCCTCAACCTCCACCGGTCGAGTCGCACGCTGGTATCGCAACCCGTCGAAGTATCGGAACTGCTGGGTCTCCAGGAGTTCTGGCCAGCACTCGCCGGGGTGGCGGGCGGCGACTTTCCAGATCGTGATCCGCAAGTGGACGTACGACAGGCTCTGCAGGATCAGCCCCGCCCCCAGAGCCCACATCGACGTTGCTGGAAAGATCGCGGCGATCAACATCACCACCGCGATGATCAGCGGGATCTGGAGCAGAAAACAGAACTGGGCCACATCAATGACCATGTTGCGGGGAGTGTGCCCCACGCAATCCAGAGGCCAGACGTTCTCGATGGGAGCCCGCCGCATGCTCGACTCCAGCCAGACTTTCTGACCGGCGCGACGGGCCTGATAGAAACCCAGCCGGGCAATCGCCAGTGACACGGACACGGCGACCGCTGAGGTGATGGCCAACGACTTGGCACACTGCCCAATCACCGCTTGGTTCTGGCCCGCGTTCCCGAGGACGGTCCACGACATCACGAACAACACGATCAAGATCACCAGTAAGATCACCAGACTGGCCAGCGTGATCTTAATCCCGATCAGCGAAGCGGCCATCAGCCCCGTGATCGTGCCTCGCTCCCGCTGCGGATCATTCCTCGACAGCCACAGCCCCAGCCGGACATCCCCCATCCCGAGCTTCACGCAAAACACAGCCACCGCCAAGCCGGGGCTGGTCGTCAGTTCGAAGACCAATAGCCCGATCAGTCCGAACAGCGGCCACACCCACGGGCGGTCGAGCCAGTTCTTCCGGGCGGCTTGTCCCTGCACGTCGGGATCGAGCGGGAACCCGTCGTGATCGAGATCGGCAGATTCCGCTGAACTCATGGGACTCCACAGGCTGGATCGGCCACTGGGGATCGTTGATCGGCAGACATCGCCCGATTCTGGTCGCGCGACTCCGGTTGAACTGGATCGATCCGGTGACTTGTCCGATTCTAGCAGCGGAAGCGAATGTTTCGCATGTGCGGAGACATTGCGCCCGGAGTATTGTGGCACGACGCTCCGCGTCGTGAAAAAACGACGCGGAGCGTCGTCCCACAATGGGTTGCCTCACTCGCCGTCAGACGGATCGCCCTCATGCCGCCACTGCCCTCCACTCAGCCGCCCGCGTCCGAAGCCATGGACTTCGACGAATCGATCCACTGGGGCCATGCCTTCATGCGATCTCCGTGGCTGTGGGGCAGCTTGTTGACGTTTGGGTTCTTCGCCGCCATCCCGCACATGACGTTCTGGAAGGCGGAGATCGAGCGGTACTGCTGTAGCCACTGGGTGGAGTACCTCGAAGTCTGGCTGTTCTTTGTCGGACTGATGGTGCTGGTGCAGAAGGCATTCGCCCTCCGGCATGAGTTCGCCGCGTTTCAAGTCACCTCGCGCCGAGCCCTCAGTACACAGACCAGCGCGGCTCAGGACCAGCTGCGGGCAGAACTCAGTCTCTTGCCGGAAACGCAACTGGACACCGTGTGGGCCAGGCGGATGCGGGGCATCGGGCGGTTCCTGAAGGAGCGGGTCTCAGCTTCGGGACTGAAGGACCAACTCAAGTTCTTTGCGGACACCGCCGCCGACTCGCTGCACGACAGTCACTCGCTGCTCCAAACGATCATCTGGGCCATCCCGATCATGGGGTTCCTGGGCACCGTGCTGGGGATCACACTGGCAATTGCGAACGTGACACCGGACAAGCTCGACACCTCGCTGCCGGAAGTCACCGGCGGACTGGCGATTGCGTTCGACACGACGGCGATCGCGCTGTTGTTCTCGCTCGGGCTGGTGTTCGGATCGCTCTTCGTGAAGCGGAACGAAGACACCATTCTGTCGCTGGCCGAGGAGTCCGCGCTGAGCCTGTGCGGGCCGATGCTCGACGGACCGGCGACCCCAGAGAATACCATCGTACTCGCCGAGCAGGAGTCCGCGCGACGACTCATCGAAAGCACCGGCGGCTTGATCGAGAGGCAGTCGACGCTGTGGCAGGAGTCGCTCGACACCCTGCGCGAACGCTGGTCGACGACGATCTCGGCTCACGAACATCTGCTGGGTGAATCGCTCAAGAGCGGAACCGAGTCGAGCCTCGCGGCCCACACCGAGCAGCTCGAAGCCATTCGCGGCGAGTTCCTCACCGCCTGCCAACTCGTCTCGCAGCATGTCTCCTCGACGATTGAGAAGATCGAGGACGACCGCCGCACCCACGACGCCGCCCGCCAGCAACAACTCGAATACTGGACCACGATGCTCCGCGAGGACATCGGTGCGGCAACCCGGCAGCAGCAATGGCACCTCCGCAACATGCTCGACGAGTTCGCCAGCCGACTCGATCGGTGGCAGGGGAGCTTCCAGCAACTCGCGACGGCCAGTGAGTCGCAAGCCTCCACGCTCTCCCAGCACAGCGAGAACTTGCTCCGCATCGTCGGCCACGAGGAGCAGCTCGCGGGACTGCAACTGCGGCTCAACGAGAACCTCGAATCGCTGCGTGCCACCGAGAAGTTCGAGGAGTCCATTCACAGCCTGAACGCGGCGATCCACCTGCTGACGGCCCGCGTGCATTCCCGAGCCGCGTGAGTCAGCGGGTCGCTACGTTCGCCAGAACGTGGGCGGCCGGATCCCACATCCGAACCCGAGGTTAGACTTCCGAAGTCTCAGAAGACTTCGGAAGTCTGTGGGCACACGCGAACGCTGAGGCCAGTTCACCCACGTTCTGGCGAACGTGGCTACGAAGAGAGAACCCCCATGCGAGCCCCCGTGACGTGAGTCGCCGACAGACCGGACAAGCTGTTTCCCTCTTTCCCTTTCTGGCCGTGTTGGTCAGTGCGATGGGGGCTCTGATCTTATTGCTGTTGGTCACCACTCGTCAGTTGCATCACAAGGCCGTGGCACGGGCCCAGGCAGAGCAGGCTCTCGTCGAGTCTCAACGCGACGCCCAGCGTGAGGCCGAGGAGGCCGCCGCCCGCCACGTCGTCCCGCTGCCACTGCCCGAGGACCACCCGGCCTTCCAGACCGACGCCGCCGAGTTTGTGATCGCCGTGCCCTCCCCGGCGAAGCAACTGCTGCCGCCACCGCCTCCCCGGGAACCTGACCGCACTCGGGAGAAGGAACAACTCCGCCAACAGTGGGAGTCCAAACTCGCCGCCCTGCGCGAGAACTGGGAGAGCCTGCAACAGCGATTGCAGGAGGGCCAGCGGCTGGTCAGCACCCAGGCTCAGCAAGAGGCCGACCTCGCCGCCGAGTTGGCCCGTTTGCAAGGGGCCATTCACCAGCTGCAAGCGGAGAAGGGGGATCTCAAGCAGGAAGTCACGACCGTCAAGACCACCAAGACCACGATCGCTCAACAGGTGGCCGAACTGCAATCCGAACTCGGACGCTTGAAGGCCGAGAAAGCGGAGCAGGCCGACAAGTTTCAACTGGTCCCGTACCTGGGCAATTCGCCGACACGCCGCCGTCCGATCGTCATCGAGTGCGAAGCGAAGACGGTCCGGTTCGCCTCGGAAGACATCTCGCTGTCGGCCCGCGATGTCTCGGGGTTCAGTGCCGAATACAACCCGGTTCGCGCGGGCACCGAGGCCATCTTGGCCTACTGGGAAGCCGAAAGACAACAGGCCACTTCCCTGGCCGCCATGCAGCCGGAACCGTACTTGCTGTTCGTCATCCGACCGGGTGGAACGGTGTCGTATTATGTGACGCGGCGGATGCTGGAAGGACTGCCCGTCGACTCCGGCTATGAACTGGTGACTCAGTCGCAGGAACTGATCTGGCCCGTCTCGACTCCGGAAGCCAAGTCCGCCTGCCAGGAGGCGATTGATGCCGTGCTCGGCGTACGCAACCGTCTCGTCGAGAAGACTCCCGATGGTCGCCTGCCGATTGCGGATGAGTTGCAGTACGAGGGGAATGACGGCGAGTTCTTCCTCCAGGAGGTCCAGCATCTGCGAAACCCGGAACGGAAGACGTTCGTGGGCGGACACCGGATTCACCGCGAGGAACGATCGCGGTCTGGCATCCCGGGTTACAAGCCGCCGACCGCCCCCGAACGAGGCGGCTTCGTCGGCCCCAAGCGGGAAGACCTCAAAGATGAGTTAGGAAACATGCCGCCTCGTCCGCCGTCAGCGCGCGAGTCACTGGCTGGCCAGCGGTTCGTGCAGGGCCGACCGTTCCCCACGGAGCCGCCGCCGCGCACGAGGAGCAGTGGCTCCGGAGCGGCCGCGTCGACCGCTGCAGCTGGCCCCTCTGTCGGGGGAGCCCAGGGGCCCATCCACAAGCTACAGCCCGGCTGGAAGTCGCAGCATCCGGGCACGCCAGTCGACCCCAATCGCATGATGGCCATGACTCCCGCAGAGTTGGACGGCCACTTAAACCCGCCCACGGAAGTCCGGGGACCAGTCGGCAATTACAGCCCCGCGAAGCCGGGGGCGGCCGGGCGCGGCGCGGGCGAAAGCTCCGGTGAGGCGACCTCTCAGTTTGGCGATCGCGGGGAGGTCAACGATCTCCTCTCCTCGACGACCGACCGTTCCGCCAAACCGCCTCTCAAACCCCATGCCCCCACCAACGACTCGGGTCCGCCACCAACATCGAACGACGGCCAACCGGGCGGTGATCGCACCTCAGCGGTCGAGACCACCGACGACCCGACGCTGACGGGCGATTCGGTACAACACGGCGTCGCAGGTGGCAAGGGCACCTTCTCCGGAGCCGGAGGCAGTCGCCCAGCCGCTCCCGACTCCATTCCCGTGCAGCCTGGCGGACCCGGTGGGCCGGCGAGTTCTCCCGGTCTGCTGAACTCCACCGATGAAATGATCACTCGGCACTTGCCCCATCCTCTGCCAGTTCCCGCTGCGAACAGTGTCGCTGCCGAACGGTTCGTGGAAGTGAGGGTCGACTCGGCGCACATCGAGATCGGACACCACGACATCCCGATTGAAGAGGGGATGTCCCCTCGCGATCTGGAGACCCAGTTCTCCAAGGAGATCGCCTCAGCCGCCCAGCGCTGGGGTCGTCCTCCGGCGGGCTTCCACTGGCAACCCGCACTCCGCTTCCACGTCCTCCCCGGCGGCAACCAATACTACGCCTGGCTCCAGTCGGTCAGCGAAGAATGGGAACTCCGAAACTCGGTGGAGTACGTGTTGGAATAAGGATAAAGGAGGAAGGATGAAGTCCTTCATCGCTCCCTCTTCCCTCTTCCCTCTTCCCTCCTCCCTATGTCCTCCTCCCTATGTCCCGCAAGAAACCCACAGAAATCGGATTCGGATCCGACTCCTTCCTAGATGTCCTGTGCAACATGGTCGGGATCCTGGTGATCCTGATCGTGATTGCGGGGATGCGCGTCAATCGGGCTCCCGTCATTCTGCCCGAAGCTGCGGGGACCGTGGAGCCATCACCACCGACGGTTCTCGATGATCCGATCGACTTGGGCGAACCGGAGACGATGGTCTGGGCCGTCGAGGCTCCGCCGCCAGAGATTCCCGTTCTGCCGCCGCCGCGCCAGCCGGTCAAGCTGGCCCCGCTGGCTCCGCCGAAGGAACTCGTTGAAGCCTCCAGTTCGATACAGGCTGACCTCGCAGCTCTCACCTCGCAACTCGCGGAAGTGGAGGCCGAATCCGAGACCCTCGCCGAACGGATGGCGACAGCCGAGAAACAGGTCGAGCAGGCCCGGTCGATGGTGGCGACCATCTCGGTCGACCAGAAGTCGGTCGCCGAACTGGCACTCTTGGAGAAGCAGGATCTCGCCACGCTTGCCGAGAATCTCACCACACTGGAGACCGAACTCCGCGAGGCCCGCGCTGCCGCTCCGAAGGTCAAAATCCTCAAGCACTCGACCACCCCCATCAGCCGGTTCGTCCACGGGACCGAGGTCCATTGCCGACTCTCGAAGGGCCAGGTCAGCATCGTTCCGGTCGACATCCTGATCGAGCGACTGCAAGCCCAGATCCAGCGGCAGAGGGACTTTCTGCTGTCGCGCGAATATTACGAAAGCAGCGTCGGCCCCGTGGATGGCTACACGATGGAGTTCACTCTCGAACGCGCCAAGGCGACTCCCGCCGAGGAACTCAACATGGGGAGCCGCCTCATTAAGATGGAGGTCACCGGCTGGACGATCCGCCCCGACACGGGCGTCGTCGAGGAGACGGCGGAACAAGCCCTGACCCCCGGTTCGCACTTCATGCAGGCCATCGAGACCGCCGGGGCCAACACGACGCTGACCTTCTGGGTTTACCCCGACAGCTTCGACGCCCATCGCGCCCTGCAAGACCATGCCCAGACCCGAGGCTGGCGCGTCGCCGCGCGGCCCCTGCCCGCTGGCGTCCCGATTGCTGGATCGCCGAAGGGCTCGAAGTCGCTGGCTCAGTAATGTCGTACGACGTTCCGCGCCGTGACGGACGACGCGGAACGTCGTACCACATTGCCGTCTCTTCCCCGGCCACGTAAGCTGCCCCCCGGTGAGGCGTCCCGCTCACACCGCGTGACCGGGCCTTTCCCTTCCGTGTCGCCCCCTGGTCCCGTCCCATGAACATCCCTCGTGCCTGGTCCGCGCTGCTGGCTCTCGTCGCCCTCCTGTCCGGCAGCCTGCTCACCGCAGCTGACCCTCCCAAGCGGCTGGTGATCGTCGCGGGGAAGCAGTCGCACCCGCCGCGGATGCACGAGTTCAACGCCGGTTCGCAGTTGCTGGCGAAGTGCCTGAAGGACTGTCCGCTGGTGACGGTCGAGGTCGTGAAGAACGGCTGGCCCGAGGACGAGACGATCTTCGACAAGGCCGACGGGATCGTGTTCTATATGGACGGCGGCGGCGGGCATGAGTTGGTCAAGGAGAACGGTCGGAGAATGAAGCTGGCTGAGGAGTGGACGCAGAAGGGCGTCGGCATCGGCTGCATGCACTACGGGGTCGAGGTCGTGAAGGACCAGGCCGGGGCTCAGTTTCAGCGCTGGATCGGCGGCTACTACGAGAGCATGTTCTCCTGCAACCCGATCTGGGAACCGAACTTCACGGTCTTTCCCGAGCACCCGATCACGCGCGGCGTGAAGCCGTTTCAGGTCAAAGACGAGTGGTACTTCAACATGCGGTTCGTGGGGGACATCCCCGGCAACGTGGCCTCGACGCAGGGCGACCTGCAGTTCCAGCCGATCCTGGTGGCCGAAGCCAGCGAGGCCGTCCGCAACGGCCCCTACGTCTATCCGAAGGGCCCCTATGCCCATATCCAAGCCAACAAGAACCGCGCCGAAGCGATGATGTGGGCCGTCGAGCGACCGAACGGCGGACGCGGCTTCGGCTTCACCGGCGGCCACTTCCATGACAACTGGGGCAACCCCGATTTCCGCAAGACCGTCCTCAACGCCCTGGTCTGGCTCACGAAAGCCGAAGTCCCCGCGGGTGGGATCGAGTCCGAAGTAAAACCTGCGGAACTCGACGAGAACCTCGACCCCAAGGGGCCGAAAAAGTAAACCGGAATTCATTCCGTTCTTCGCTCACCGTCCTGGAATCGAATCCCCCTCGCCGGATGCCACGGGCGGTCGCTTTGGACCGCCAGTGAGTACGCGGGGCAGCATCATGAACTTGCGAGCGACTCAACCGGCAGGCATATTCCCAAGCTGGCCCGACGCCTGGCCCGACGCCGGGACTTTCCAAATCGGGTGTCCCGACGCAGCCTGTCGCTCGCGGGAAGGATGGTCGTCGCCAAAGTCAAAGAACCTCAGCCCGGAATGTAGCAGAAGTCGTCAGACTTCTGCCGTCCCCAATTTGTCTCGGCAGAAATCTCACGACTTCCGCAACGACCGAGCCATCAGCGAACTGGTCGCCACACTGCGAACGATCTCTCGCGACCTCGGCTTGAGGACGTATCGCAATTCCGTTCGCAGCCCAAAGAAACCATTGCCGCATAAGATTCACAGCAAATGGAACGTCCACATCTCAACCGCAAAACTACTCGTCGAACGCAAAAACTGATGTTGAAAGCCCCGGGCGTGAGTCACACGTGATCGAATACTCAGTCCCAAGCCGGGAGCCTGGGAACGATGTTAACGAGGTTTCAATCACATTCAGCCGGGCCACGCCCGCCCGCATCGAGGTTAGCAGAAAAGGAACGGCTTCACTATTTCTTCGAGTAGTTTCAGCTGATCATCGTTGTGCCTCAACTGTGGATGTCCCCACATATCGGTCTCGTTGTCGTAACAGTCTTTCGCAAGAGCCAATCCGATTTCTTCGTACCTTTGGTTTGTTGCTCGCCTGAGACTCTCGGGTTCATCACTCGGTCCAATCACAAATACTCGTCTACAGAAATCCGACGGAATAACTTCTTTGAATCGATCGAGCCGGTCCTCTCCTTTCATATCGAAATCAACAAGTAGGACCACATGGGCTTTGTCATTCTGCTGTAGTACAGTGAGGTACTCAGCTTTGAACGTCTCGATCACTTTCGTCCAACCACCCGCTGGATCGACGACCTGCACCTGACGCGTGTCGACATAGGAATGCAGAACGAATCCGTCAGCGATCTGCCGCTCGGCATCATCCTCTGGGACTACATAAAGGTGGGGCTTGTACTTGTTCACGCTCATCCGATGATCTCATCTCGAATGAGGGCGTGGATGAGATCGCCTGTGACGTTGAATGTGTTCAGGAGCTTCACAACCGTGGGTTCAAAATGAGACCTTCGGGTGAGGACGTACGTGTTGTCGTCAGAAAACTTCCGAATGGTCTCTGGGTGGTGGGTCGTTGCAATAAACTGGCCACCGCGGTTAACCATCTTACGCATGTCGGTGATGAAATGCCCGACCTGAGATACAGAGAGGTGGTTGTCTGGTTCGTCCCACACACAGACTACGGGGGAGTCGTCAGTCGACCGAACAGAGTTCGCAGCGATGACATACGCAGCAAGCAAGAAGCACTTTTCCCCAGCTGAGAGGACATCAAAATCAAATTTTGCAGTCTGGTGTGGATGGTCTTGCTCGAATGAAACAACGAGCTGGGCACCTCCCTCTTTCCCGCGATCCACGTTCTCGATCGATGAAAAATCAGGCATGACATTTTTGACAAATTTCTCAAAAACCCCGTATGCCTTCGGTTTGCTTTGAAGCAATGAGCGAAGACAGGCCGCGTAGTTGTTGGCGTCAATTGCGAGATCCGTTTGAGGTTCCTCAGAGAATCCCATGATACTCTTCGGGATCGGCTCAAGAATCATCATGGTTTCAAAGAATGCCTTAACATCCCTGATCGACCGTTCGCTCGGCTTTTCGTTGATGACGGGCAACGCAAACACGTGCCAGTCGAGCCGAAAAGTCCCTCCTGCGGGAAGTGTGACTTGCGACTCCTCGCGAGTGAATACCGGGATGCCATCTTTGTGTAAGCTTTCCTCTGTGACACGAGCTTCATAGAAATCAGCGGGCCAGTCGAAAGAAACAGCATATTTGAACCTCGAATTCGAGATCGAGGCTTCTAGTTCGAATCTCATTGGCAAAGACTTGTCGAATTTGGCAAAGTCCCTGGCCTTGATGATGTCTTTGACACGGTTCGGACCGCGACAAATCGACTGAAACACGCCGAGAGCGGCCAAGACGGTCGATTTCCCGGCACCATTCTTGCCAATCAGCAGCGAGGAACGGTTCCCACCAAAATCGAGGGTGAAGTTTTCCAAGCATCGAAAGTTGTGAACATAGAGTCGTTCGATCATGGTCTAATTCCGACCTCCTTCAGCTCGCCTCACGACACGCTAGTGACACTGGCGCACTACGCCCCCATCAGCCCTCGAAACCTTCCAAACAGGTAGTGGCTATCGTGTGGGCCGGCGCTGGATTCGGGGTGGTATTGGACGCTGAAGGCGGGGTAGGTTTGGCTGGAGATGCCTTCGACGGTCTGGTCGTTGAGGTTGATGTGCGTCACTACCACGCTGGCCGGCAGCGAGTCGGGTTGCAGGGCGAAGCCGTGGTTTTGGCTGGTGATTTCGACCTTGCCGCTGGTCTTGTCGAGGACCGGTTGATTGGCTCCTCGATGGCCGAACTTGAGCTTGTAGATCTCGCCGCCGAGGGCCAGGCCGAGGAGTTGATGGCCGAGGCAGATGCCGAAGATCGGCTTCTTGCCGAGCAGGCCCTTGATGGTGTCGATGGCGTAGGTCAGCGGGCGGGGATCGCCGGGGCCGTTGGAGAGGAACACGCCGTCGGGGTTGAGGGCCAGCACCTCCTCCGAAGTGATCGTGCCGGGCACGACGGTGACGCGGCAGCCCATCTCCTTGAGGTGCCGGGGGATGTTCCACTTCATGCCGTAGTCGATCGCCACGACATGCGGTTCATGACCCGCCTGCACCTTCTCTGGCAAATGCGTCAATTCCGTGGCCAGCGGATGCAGGAGCGTCGACCAGTCCGCTGACTTCTCCGGCATGACCTCCCTGACGAGGTCGCGTCCGATCAGGTCGGGCGACTTCTGAGCCTTGGCGACCAGCGAGGCGTCGTCCAGATCAACCGACGAGATCACGCCAGTCATGGCCCCCTTGACCCTCAGCTTGCGGACGAGGGCGCGGGTGTCGATTCCCTCGATCCCGACCACGCCGTTGCGTTTCAGGTAGTCGCCCAGCGATTCGGTCGAACGGTAGTTGCTCGGCTCGTGGCAGAGTTCGCGGACGATGAACCCCTTGATCGCCAGCTTGCCGCTCTCGACATCGTCCGCATTGACCCCGTAATTCCCGATCTGGGGATAGGTCATGGCCACGATCTGGCCGTTGTACGACGGGTCGGTGAGGATCTCCTGATACCCGGTCATGCTGGTATTGAAGCAGACCTCGCCAAACGCCTCGCCATCGGCCCCAAAGGCTGTGCCGGTGTAAACAGTGCCATCGAGCAGGGCGAGTTTTGCAGGTTTGGGCATGGGGAGTCTGTCTCACCAGTGGGGCGGGATTCGTTGGACACGTGGGATAGGCTTGCAGCCTGTCAGTCCGGCAGGAAGACTCCGTTAAAACGACAGGCTGGAAGCCTATCCCACGGGGCATTTTTACCAGACGAGAGCGCGTAAAAAAAGCGACCGCTCAAAGGGCAGCGGTCGCCTTGGATTCGTGGGTCGGCAGAAGTCTGACGACTTCTGCTACGAGAGTTACTTCTGCTGCGTGACGAGGAATTCGCCGAAGCCGACCGTCTTGCCATCGTTCATCATGTTCGAGAACAGCTCGCCCATGATGGTGTGGAAGTGGTCCTTCTGGATGGAGTAGAAGTTGTGCTTGCCATCGCGGCGCGGCTCGATCATCCCCGCCACCCGCAGGAGGGCCAAGTGATGGCTCACCGCAGGCTGAGACTGGCCGAGGCGGTCGCAGAGGGCCGTCACGTGCAGTTCGCCTTCCCGCATGAGGTACATCAGGATCTTGAGGCGGGTCTCGTCGGCCAGGAGCTTGAAGACCTGCACGAGGTCCTTTTCGAGCTTGGCGGGGAGGTCCGTGGGGGCAGCCACGGGCCGGGTCTTGATGCGTGGGGCATCCATCAGGGCAGGGGTCATGTCGTCCTCATTCTGTGGGGGAATTGCGGAGCCGAGCAGGTCCTCCGGACCTTCGGCATCCTCTGGGTTTTCCGCGTTCTGCGGTGGAGAATCGGGCAACGTCTGGACCTTCGGTTGTTCGGGGTCACACGGACCACGATCAGGAGGCTAAGGAATGACACACGGACGAACCGTGGGCCGATCCCGAAGCGGGTGTTCCAGTCGAATTGGAGTTCAGTGGGGTGGAATCACGTCGTCAAGACAGGATGACCAGGAACTGCTGAACGCATAGAACTGCGGATCAACAAGGATGAAATGCCGCTGCCGAAGAGAATGGATGAGCGTATTGCGAACGGCGGCGAATCATCTGAGAACCTGAGAGAGTGACGACGGTGAATTGCATCGGATTATCGCCATGTGAATGGGAAGAGTCAACTGGCAGGTGATTCATTTCTCATGAATCTTCGATAAACTCCCAGTCTGCATAAAGCGACAGCACTTTCCGCTTGCTCCTTGTGCATTCCTGAGTGGTTTTGGTAGTGGATGCCTCCTGCGGGTTCAGGAACGCAATTCCCGAGCCAATCCCGAGCCGTTTTTCCTGAGCTGCTGACATGACACCGCTTCCGCCCACTCCGTTCGCATCGCTTTCTGGACAAAATGCCTGCGTGACGGGCGCGTCGAGCGGGATTGGCCGCGCGATCGCGCTGGAGTTCGCCCGAGCGGGGGCCGATGTGGCAATTCACTGCCGCCAGTCGGTCGAACGTGCGGAACAGGTGGCCCAAGAGATCCGGCAGCTCGGGCGGCGAGCGGAGTGCTTCGCCTTCGATCTGGCCGACCCGGAGAGCCACCTGGCGCTGGTGGACGCTGTCTGGAGCCAGTTCGGGGCGTGCCAGATCTGGGTCAACAACGCGGGGGTCGATTTACTCACCGGGGAGGGGCCGACGCTCTCATTCTCTCAGAAATTGGAACGACTGCTGGCGGTCGATGTGACAGCCACTCTGCACCTCAGCCGGGAGGTCGGTCGCCGCATGAAAACCACAGGGCAGGGCACCCTCTTGAACATCGGCTGGGATCAGGCCGACCGGGGCATGGAGGGGGACAGTGCGGAACTGTTCTCCACCGCCAAGAACGCGGTCATGGGATTCACCCGCTCGCTGGCCGTGTCGCTGGCTCCCGAGGTGCGGGTGAACTGCATCTCGCCCGGCTGGATTCAAACTGCCTGGGGAGAGCAAGCCAGCGACAGTTGGCAGGAACGGGTGCTTCGCGAGACCCCGCTTCATCGCTGGGGCCAGCCCGAGGACATCGCCCGCCTGACGAGGTTCCTGGTCAGCGAGGACGCGAGCTACATCACCGGGCAAGTCATTAACGCCAACGGCGGTGCGATTCGCTGAACGCTGCACAAAGAAAAAGCCCAGTGGTTGCAACCACTGGGCTTTCGACATTTGAACGCAAACAAGCCACTACTTCAACAGATCACGCACGGTATCCCGCTCGGTCCGCAGCTCCTCCAGCGTGAGATCAATCTTCTGCCGGGCAAAGGCGTTGTGCTCGATCCCCTGCACAATCTGGTGCGACTTGCCATCACTGGTCAGCGGGAAGCCGAAGATCAGCCCCTCGTCGATGCCATAGCTGCCATCGCTGCACACGGCGGCGCTGAAGCATTCCCCCGCCGCGGTCGGCCTCACGAAGCCCTTCACGGTGTCGAGGGCCGCATTCGCCGCCGACGCGGCGCTCGAGGCCCCACGAGCCTCGATCACGGTGGCCCCTCGCTTCTGCACGGTCGAGATGAACGTCGTCTGCAACCAGGCATCGTCACGGATCACTTCTGGTGCGGGCTTGCCATTGATGGTCGCGTGGAAGTAATCGGGGTACTGCGTGGCCGAGTGATTGCCCCAGATGGCCACATTCTTCACCGAGGCCAGCGGCTGCCCGGCCTTGATGGCCAACTGGCTCTTGGCCCGGTTCTGGTCGAGCATGGTCATCGCATACCAGCGGTCGCGCGGCACCTTCGGAGCGTTGTGCATCGCGATCAAGCAGTTCGTGTTGCACGGGTTTCCGACGACCAGCACCCGCACATCCTTGGCAGCTGCCGCTTCGATCGACTTGCCGGTGTTGGTGAAGATCGGCCCGTTGATGCGGATCAGGTCGGCCCGCTCCATGCCTGCCTTGCGTGGGATGCTACCGACGCAGATGACCCAGTTGCAGTCGCCAAATCCGTTTTGCAGGTCATCGCTGCTGCACTTCTTGACCCCCACCAGAGTGGGGAACGCACAGTCCTCCAACTCCATCTCGACCCCGTCCAGGCTCTTCAGCACCGGCGGGACTTCGACGAGATTGAGGATCACCGGCTGGTTCGGACCAAAGACTTCGCCGCTGGCGATCCGGAAAATGAGAGCGTAGCCAATGTTGCCTGCGGCACCGGTGACGGCGACACGAATCGGAGCGGTCATGCGAAAGAACTCCACGTTGTGGCCGAAGAGGGTGCAATTCACCGGACGAAGGCAGCCACATGGCCCTCACCGGCGGTCAAGGCGCGTTTGTAACGAGTGGCGGACATGGGGACAACTGATGGGGAGTCGGCAGGAGGGAGTCGAGAGTACGCATCCCCCTCTCCTTCACTCCCCCTCTCCTTCATCGAGAGCTACGATAGCCCGTCCCGCCCGATCATCCCGCACGAGAAGACCGCCCCCATGCTGCGATTGACCTTCGATGACCAGGGCACCCAGCATGGCGACCTCCTGCTGGAATGCGGCGACTATGCCCGGCATGTCGATTCGTACTACTTCGGCCTCGACCCGGCGTTGAAGCCACTGCCGGAGAAGTGGCGAGTTCGCACGGCCCTGGAACAACTGCTAGACCAGTGGCTGGTCGCCGTGCAAGGGGCCACCTCGGGGCAGTCGGTGTTTCTGCCGTTCGAGTTGGCCGACGAATACACCGGCTGGCTGCGTGTGACGGTCGAGGGTGATCGCGTCCGCTGCCGTCCGGGCTGGTCGGCCATCCCCGGCCATGCGGTCTACCCGACTAAGATCGGCCCGCATCTGTCACATGTGGCCGACTTCGACCCAATCCCCGATGCGGAAGACCTCGTGGTGTCGCAATTGGCCCTCGTCGAGGCCATTGAGCTGAACCGCCTCGACGTGATCGACCTGCATCCGCCAGCGATCGACCCCACGCCGATTTTCGAACTCTTTCGCGGCTCGTACGGCACCGAGCTACTCACCGCTGCTGTCGCTCATTTCGATCTGTTCACCAAGCTCAAGGACGGGCCTCGCTCGGTCGAGGCGTTGATGAAGGATCTCCAACTCGCCCCGCGCCCGATGCAGGTGCTGCTCACCGCGCTGCGTGCGATGAAACTGCTCCGCATCGACGAGCAGGGCCGACTCCAATTGACTGCCCTCTCGCGCCATCACCTCCCCCAGCGGAGTGCCTTCGATGTCGGCGGGTACATTGGCCTGGCTGCAACCAGTCCGGGCGTGCTCGACATGGTCGAGCGATTGCGAACCAACACCCCGCGCGGGTTAAACCTCAACGAGGACGGAGCAGCTTTCATCTATCAAGCAGGCGTCCCCTCGGCCATGGAACAGTCCGACCTCGCTCGGCACTTCACCCTCTCCCTGGCCGGGCGGGCCAAGAACGTCGCCCCCGCTCTGGCGGCGCAGGTCGACCTCGGCGATGCGGAGCTGCTCGTCGATGTCGGCGGCGGGTCGGGGATCTACAGCATCGCCATGCTCAAACGCTACTCCCAGCTGCGCGCGATCGTCGTCGACCGCCCCGAGGTGCTGCGCGTGGCGGATGAGTTCCGGCAGCGTTACAACGTGGCCGACCGCCTCGAACTCCGCGAGGGAGACATGTTCCACGACCCGCTGCCGACCGGAGCCGATGCGGTGCTGCTCTCGAACATCTTGCACGACTGGGATATCCCCGAGTGCCAACACCTGATCGCCCGCTGCCACGAGTCCTTAAAACCCGGCGGGCAACTTCTGATCCACGATGTGTTCCTGAACGACGACCAGGACGGCCCGCTCCCCATCGCGCTGTACTCGGCGGCCCTGTTCACCCTCACGCTGGGCCGAGCCTACAGCGCTGCCGAATACCGCGAATGGCTCGCCGATGCTGGCTTCGAGGTCGAGGAGTCGCAACCCCGCCAGACGTTGATCCACTGCGGCGTGCTGAGCGGGACCAAAAGTGCCCTGGCTCCGGGGACGGAGTGGACGAACCCGCCAGTGGTCGAGGGTTTGTGCTGAAACCCTTGAACCTCAAGAGCCTGCCTACCCCAGCAAGGATTGGAGTACTCGAAATGCCAGACATGTTTCGTATCGCCGATATCGATTTTGTGGGTGAATAAAGGTGTCAGGAACCATATCCGTCTCCCTCGGTCCACTGATGTCAACACAAAGGTTCCTGACACCTTTATTTCCTCCCGGTGTGGAACCCTTTCAGGGTTCGTTCTCGCGCGGCCCGTTGACCCAGGGTGCGCTCCCTGCGGTCGCGACCCTGTGCTGTGCTGGGCCACCCTTTCAGGGTGCAGTGAGGTAGGTCAGGCTGTGCCTGATCGTTCTTTGGA
>JAYTWO010000146.1:0-6272 GCA_043743415.1 Planctomycetota bacterium | reverse complement strand
CGATGGCCCATGAACGCCCGTCGGAACTGATTCGTGGAGAAGTGGTCGAGATGACGAGTCCCGGAAGTCGACATGGACAAGTTTGCGGCAATGTCACTTACCTCCTCAACGCCTGGTCACGCAGACAACCGGTTCCCTGGAATATCATCGGGAACGATGCGGGCGTCCTGACCGAGCGCGATTCCGAAACTGACTCCGTGCGAGGGCCTGACGTGTATGCGATTCGACACGATCGCCTGCCCGATGGCGAGCTTCCCGTGGGACATCTGAGCGTGGCCCCCGACCTCTGCGTGGAAGTCATGTCGCCATCCGATCGCTGGCCCGAGGTTCTGGCGAAGGTCAGCGAGTTGTTGCGAGCGGGCGTCCCAGAGATGTGGGTCATCGACCCCGCTCACCGCCGGGTTCACCTCTACCGCAGCGACGATGAACCGACCGTCCTCGATCCCGACGAGAACCTGACCAGCACAGCCCTGCCGGGACTGGTATTGGCTGTTCAGGAACTGTTTTTTCTCGCGTGAATTGCATCGAGATCTCATTCAGCAAACCACCACATGACAGCACTGGCCGAACGATTGACTGTTGACGAATACCTCGCGTTCGACCGCGCGGCAGAGCGTCCCCATGAATACATCCAGGGATCAATTCATGGACGCGAGGATGCGAATAGACATCATTGCCAGATACTCTCGAACATACTGATGATCGTTGGCAATGCCCTGAAGACGACGCCGTTCCGAGTCTACGCCCCGCATATGCGGGTTCGGGCCGCTGCGAACGTTTTCCTGTATCCCGACACGGTGATTGGCTGGGGGACAGCTGTGGCGGTGGATTCGCACAATGACATCTTGATCGATCCCGTCGTCGTTTTCGAAGTAGTCTCGCCAACCACAGAACTCCGCGATCGGGGGATCAAGTTTGAGCACTACAGAGGGATCTCATCGCTCGACACGTACGTCCTCATCAGTCAAACCCAGCCGCAGGTCAACTGTTATTCACGAGCGACCGACTTGGGTGGCTGGCTGCTGAACGATGCTCAAGGGTTGGAAGAGATCATCCACATCCCCAGAATTGAGATCGATCTGCCATTGGCCGACTTGTATGACCGTGTCGAATTCCCGACGACAGAGGTTCTGCGATGAGCGGTATCCCGGACTTCCAATCGATCATGTTGCCGTATCTCGAACTGCTCGCTGATGGTCGTGAGATATCCGTGAAGGAGGCCACACGCACATTGGCAGATCACTTCAGCCTGACTGAGGACCAGCGAGAGGAGATGATGCCGAGCGGCGTGAACACAATCTTCGGCAATCGAACCGCCTGGGCGAAAACCCATCTCAAGCAAGCGGGACTCCTCTTAAATGCTGTGAGGGGGCGTGTTTCTATTTCCGATGCCGGAAGAACAGTAATCGCTGGGCACCCAACAAAGGTCAATTGTGCACTGTTGAAACAGTTTCCGAGTTATCTCCTATTCATCGGACAATCGCGTCAATCCGAAGTAGTCTCGGACGGACAAACGACCCTGATCGAAAGTGCTGAAACACCTGCGGAACTCATCGACAATGCATTTGAGACACTTCGCCAAGCGACAGCCGAGGAACTGCTGATACGCCTCAAGTCGAACTCGCCGGCCTTCTTCGAGCGAGCTGTGGTCCGTCTCTTGCGAGCGATGGGTTATGGAATCTCGGGGGATGCATCGGTGACAGGGGCGTCGCACGATGGGGGTATCGACGGCATCATCCGTGAAGACAAACTCGGTCTCGATATCGTCTGCGTGCAAGCCAAACGCTGGGAGGGGACTGTCGGCCGCCCAGTTGTCCAGCAGTTCGTGGGCAGCATGGATGTCGAACGCTCTCGCAAAGGAGTCATCATCACGACCTCCACATTCAGTCGCGAAGCCATTGATTACATCAATCGCATCGAAGGCAAGAAGGTCGTCTTGATTGATGGCCCGCGCCTGGCAGAACTGATGATGGAGTACAACGTCGGCGTGATTGTCACCAAGGTCTACGAAATCAAAGATGTCTCGAATGACTTCTTCGACGAGGAAGAAGGATAGCGGTCGGGGACAAGCTCCCTTTTCACCCATACACCGACCACCCCGACTCAGCTAGAAACTCACCCAGCAATGCCCACTGCCACCATGCCTTCCTCGTTCTCCACCACCGGCTTTGAAGCCTTTCTCGAAGCTCGCAATGAACCCGCGTGGATCGCGGCGAAGCGATCGGCGGCATTCGAAGCGTATATCGACTCGCTCTCGCGGGAACTCGATCCCGAAGAGTACCGGCGGCTCGATCTGCGGTCGTTCAAGGCCGACGCCTACATGCTCCGTCCCACCCCGGCCACTGAGGTCCAGTTCAGCACGCTGATGCAGGACCGGGCCGAGTTCGGCGGAGCTGTGGTGCATGTCGACGGCTCGTGCATCCGGTCGTCACTCAACGCCGACTTGGCAAAGCAGGGAGTCCTGTTCGGCAGCCTCCCTGAGTTGCTCGTCTCCCATCGCGAGGTTCTCGAACCGCACTTCATGACGAAGGGCGTGAACCTGACCAAGGACCGCTTCACCGCTTGGCACGCCGCCTTCTGGACCGGCGGCACGGTGCTGTATGTCCCGCGCAACGTCGAGATCCCAGCTCCGCTGTATAGCCTCATCGGCCTGCAAGGCGAGAACGTCGCCGACCTATCGCACACGCTCGTGATCCTCGAAGACGGGGCCAGTGCCACGTTGCTCGAAGAGACCGCCTCAGCCGATCCGAAGGCCAACGGACTGCACAACGGAGCGGTCGAGCTGCTGGTCGGGGCCGGGGCGCGGCTGCGGTATGTCCAGTTGCAAAACTGGAACAACAAGGTCCGGCACTTTGCCCACCAGTGCGGGCGCGTCGCGCGGGACGGGATGCTGCAATGGACCGTGGGAGCCCTCGGTTCGCGGCTGCAGCACATTCATCAGCACGTGCATCTCGATGGCCAGGGAGCCAGTGCCCAGGTGAACGGCGTCACCTTCGCCACCGACCGGCAACTGCTTTCGTACTACACGCAGCAGTCGCACAACGCCCCGAACACGACCTCGGACCTGCTCTATAAAGAGGTGCTGAGAGACCAGTCTCGCGTCGTCTGGCGAGGCATGATTAAGGTCGAGAAGGACGCCCAAAAGACCGACGGCTACCAGCGCAATGACGCCCTGATGCTCAGCCAGGACGCTCGCGCCGACGCCATCCCCGGCCTCGAAATCGAAGCCGACGATGTCCGCTGCACCCACGGAGCCACCACCGGCCGCGTCGACGATGAGCAGCTCTTCTACGCCATGGCCCGTGGGCTGTCGCGCTACGAAGCCATGCACGTCATCGTCGAAGGTTTCTTCGCGGGCGTCTACGACCGCATCCCCGTGGAACTCGTCCGCGAGACGCTGGGACTGGCGGTGCAGCGCAAGCTGGGGATTGGCCTCTAACTCCGAAGAATGACAAGGTGGGTGGGCTGTGGCAGAAGACATCGCTGATGATCGCCAGATTCTGACTCTCCGCGATGGAGTTCGCCGTCGCCCGCGAATGTATTTCGGCTCAATTGACACCATCGGCATTCATGAGGCTCTCAAGTCTCTGATAGAGACTTGCGTTGACGAATACCGTGCCTCACATTCGTCATTCATTGAAGTGACGCTGACTCGTGATGGTTGGACAGTCATCTCTGATGATGGTCAGGGGGTGCGTGTTGATTCTCCGTTCGAATTCAACGGGAGGTCATTCCTAGAAGTGGCACTCACGGAATTCCTCGTCGACGGATTCGGTGTCGCAAAGCGTTTCGGCTATAACCTCTTGCCTGCGACGCCTGCTGTTGCGGCAGAGTTTGACTTGGAAACCCATCGTGATGGTCGATGCTATCGCATTGGATTTACGCAAGGGATGATTACTCAACCGTTCACTGACGAGGGTCCATCCAATCGACGTGGAACGACCATGCGCTGGAAGCCAGACCCCGCGATTTTCAATGATCACACGGTGGACACGAAACTCCTCCGGCGGCACCTGGAGATTCTGGCTGCCGTTTGTTTTGGCCTGCGAATTCATTTCCGAGATGAGAGAACTGTCGAGTCGGCGACCTACTATTCTCCAAACGGGTGTGCCGATCTCTTGCGTGCAGAAAACGCCGACCAGCGGGTCGCCTATCCAGTCATCTCGATTCAGATCGAATGCGACGACGTGAAGTTTGACTTGGCGTTTCAGCATCTCTCATCAGGAGTGGGCTGGATTCACAGCTACGTGAATGCAAGCATCACAGACGATGGCTCACACGTTCGTGGCTTCCTCTCTGGTCTCGCGTCTTCGATTCGCAAGCTCGGCACCTTCACGGGAGGTATTTCCGCAGCCGACGGAGATTCGAATTCGGTACTACCCGGCCTCACCGTAGAACTTTCCATCGTCACCGAGAATGCCCATTACGAAAGTCCGACTCGATCGGTACTGCACAACCCTGAAATCGGCGTCATCATCGCCCAACAAGTGCAATCGAGGCTCATGACGATTCTAACGGAACATCCATCCCTTCAGATGGCCTTGTTGCAGTCCATTGTGCAGGCTGGATAGGCCCCTGCTCGATACGATCTCGACCGGGGGCGGCGGAGGAATAAAGGCGGAGGAATAAAGGCGGAAGGCGGAGGAATAAAGGTGTCAGGAACCGTTGATTGCCAGTTCTCCCGTGTTTACCTTGATGCGGTTCCTGGCGGGGTGGCCCAGACGTGGCTTTGAACGTCTGGGTGACGCAGTAGACGTAGGTCAGGCTGTGCCTGATCGATCAGGCACAGCCTGACCTACGTCTACTGGCGATCTGGCTTTGACCCCCAAGAGGTAGGACTCGTCATGCAGACACTATCCAGACAACAACGGTCGGGTGGCACGCCCTGATGCTTTGCGAAGGCCGTGGTAGACAGTACAAACGCACGGTTGAACGGCCACCCTTCAAAGACTCTGGGCCTGCTACCCAATCACTCCTGTCGCCGCTCTCGCGGCTGGTTCAGTGTTATTGATTCGAGTCCGTGGGCTGGCGGCTGATGCCGCTGCGCCCACGGCTACATGCTTCTGCCGCTCTCGCGGCGAAGAGGGGAGAAATCGGCGACGGTCACTCCTTCGTCATCGTCTCATCCAGGTTCAACAACAAATTCCCGATCAGCGTGTAGCTGGCATGGTCCGCCACATCGAGGGACTCGTCGCGGGGGACGGCGCCGATGGCGAGGAGTTTCTTGGCGGACTCGGGGTCGGCTTTGAAGTGTTCGAGATGGGCTGCTAACTGAGCGGTGAGGACGGCTTGCTCGCGCTCGTTGGGGTCGCGGGCGGTGGTGAGGCGGAAGCCGTAGCGCAGGCGGTCGGCGGGTTGTGAGCCGCCTTGGGTCAGCATGCGTTGGGCGAGTTGGCGGGCGGCTTCGACGTACTGCTCGTCGTTCATCAGGACGAGGGCTTGCAGCGGGGTGTTGGTCCGGGCGCGGCGGGCGACGCAGTTCTCTCTCGAAGGGGCGTCGAACGCCATCAGGCTGGGCGGCGGCGAGGTCCGCTTCCAGAACGTGTACATGCTGCGGCGGTACAGGGCCTCGCCGTCGTCGCGTTTGTAGCTGTTGGTGTTGCTGCCGACGAAGGCCACTGCTTCCCAGACTCCCTCGGGTTGGTAGGGCTTGACGCTCTTGCCGCCGATCTTGCCAGACAGTAATCCGGCGATGGCCAGGGCATTATCGCGCACCAGTTCGGCATCCATGCGGAATCGTGGTCCGCGTGCGAGAAAAACATTCTCCGGGTCGCGCTCGGCCAGTTCGGCACTCATCTTCGACGACTGCCGGTAGGTCGCCGACAGCATGATCTGCTTCATCAGCCGCTTGACGTTCCAGCCGTTCTCCTGGAAGTCGAGGGCCAGCCAGTCGAGCAACTCCGGATGAGCCGGGAAGTCCCCCTGCGAGCCGAAGTCCTCAGCTGTCTTCACGATGCCGCGCCCGAAGAGTTGCTGCCAGAACCGGTTGACGGTGACGCGCGCGGTCAGCGGGTGCGACGGGTCGACGAGCCATTGGGCGAGTCCGAGGCGGTTGTTCGGCGCTCCCTCGGGCATCTTCGGCAGGGCGGACGGCGTGCCGCGCGTGACCTTGTCACCGGGCTTGTTGTACTCGCCACGAATCAGGACGAACGTCTCTCGTTCATTCGGCATGTCCCCCATCACCAGCGACACCGGGATGGCATCATCGGTGGTCTTCCGCTGAGCGGTGAGGTCGGTGAGTTCCTTCTTCAGCGGGGCGATGATATCGCGAG
>JAYTWO010000145.1:0-7505 GCA_043743415.1 Planctomycetota bacterium | reverse complement strand
CTCCGAGACCTGCAAGATGCGATTGCACCACGACACGGTCCAATCGTTTTGCACGACGCGTTCTTCCTGAACACACAGCACATGGACGAGCGGCAGATGTCGCGGGACATCGCGATGCACATCGGCGGGTGAGCGGGCCGTCTCATGAAATCGCTCGTTCAAGTCGGCCAGGAACGCACACTCGATGAACGCATTCGCAGCCTCCATCGTCGTGATCTTCTTCAATCGCAACGCCTTCACCAAGCGGTCTTGAAACACTTGATGGCGTCGCTCCACACGGCCCTTCGCTGGCGGACTATTCGCCAAGATCAGCTGCACTCCCAGCGTCTGCATAGCGCGAGTAAACTGAGTCGGTGGTGCCGTATTGGCCAGGGCCTCATCCACCGTCGCATCACGCCTCGTGACATAGATCCCATGCCGATCCGAGTACAACGACCTCGGCAATCCGTACGATTCGACAGACCCCTGAAAGACCCGCATCGCCGATTCCAATGACTCGCTCTCGAAGAACCTCGCATACGTCCAGTTCGTCGCATCATCGATCATCACCATCAAGGTCCACTGCGGCCCGCGCCCCTCCAGCCAAGCATGCCGCGAACCATCAATCTGCACCAGCTCACCAAAGTTCGCCTTGCGCTCGCGCCACTTGCGATGCGGGCTGCGAAGCGGCTTGGGCTTCCACAACTGCGCCGCAATCAACCACCGCCGCAACGTCGTCACCGACACCCGCAACCCCTCCTCCTGCACCAAATATTCCGCCGCCAATGTCGGCCCAAAGTCGCCGTACTTCTTCGCGTACAAGACCAACACTCGCTGGCGATTCACCGGCACCGACCGATGGTTCGACGCCTGCCCCCGCCCCCTGATGACCCACCGCATGACCTCAGAACGTGACATTTCTAGTGGTCGGAAAAACATGACATTTCTATTGGTTGCCGACAGGGGGGAACCAGCAGAATTCGTTGACCTGCGACGCGAAGTCTTCGTAGCGGAGCATGCCCGTGTTCCGCGACCTGCTCCACTCAACGCCCCCCATTGACAACTGCCCTCGCACAAGACAGCATGTTCCCATGCGGTCGCGGTTCGCGCGGTCGTTCTCTGATCCCACCTCATAGACGGAATGCCTCGTGCCTCACGGCGGGGGGGATTCTGGTTCCTACCCACCTCAGTTCTCCGTCAACTTCCATTCGTTCGTTTCACTCGTGTCATTGAGCATTTGTGTCTTCCTTGGTGGACAGTTCCGCACTTCTCGCGTTCATGCCTCTGGTAGGTCTGGTCGGCGGAGTGGGGTCTGGAAAGAGCACGTTGGCTCGGGAACTGGCCCAGCGGATGCCGGTGGCCATTCTGGATGCGGATCGGGCAGGGCATGATGCCCTGCGGCAACCTCATGTGAAAGTCGCCCTGCGGCAAGCGTTTGGAGATTCGATCTTCAACGCCGAGCAGGAGGTCGTTCGGTCACAACTCGCTGCCCTGGTCTTCGGCTCCGATGACCAGTCGCGACGGAACCTCCGGACCCTCGAACAGATCGTCCATCCCGTGCTGCGAGCGGACCTTCAGCAACAGCTGCAACACGTGCGCGAGTTGCAGCAGGTTCAAGTGGTTCTGCTCGATGCACCGATCCTGCTCGAATCGGGTTGGAAGGATCTGTGCGACGCGGTGGTGTTCATCGACACCCCGCTCGCTCTGCGGCAGCAATGGACAGCTGCCTCGCGCGGCTGGACGCCGGAGGAACTGGCCCGCCGGGAAGCGAGCCAATGGCCGATCGCACGGAAGCGAAGCGAGTCCGATTTCGTCGTCGACAATTCTGGGAGTCTGACAGCCTCGGTGGATCAGTTGGAGCAGATTGTGCGCGGGGTACGCTAGGATCGGGACGATCCGAGAGTCGTCTTTCGCTCCGGGAAAGGCGACACTTCCTCCCCACTCACCGCCTCCCACCACTGCCACCGCCCCAACAGACCACCGACCTCTCCCACTCTCCCCGAGTGGTCGCCCTGCGGGAGTTCTTTCCGCGATCGTCCGCCTTCACTTCCCTCCTCCCCGAGCTTTCGGGACACCCGCCATGCCTCGCCCCTCCAACTCCCCCTCCCCGCGTCCTCCACGCCCGGAATTACCGCACATCGACCGTCACGATCCGCCGATCAAGCGGCGTAGCGCGGAGAATTCGCACCCGACTCCCGAGGGAGATGAAGGCGGTGGCAACGTCCTGCCTCCCGAGGAGCGCGCGTTGGCCAAAGCTCCTCACTCGGAAGACGACGAGGAAGAGTTGCTCCCCGACATCTACAGCGACCCCGCGCTCCTCGGCGACGAGGCCATCCCCAGCGAGATGAACGTCGCCGCGCTCCAGCGGATGACAATGAAGGAGTTGCTCGACCTGGCCCAGGGGGAGCAGGTTGCCGAGATCGCGGGCCTCAAGAAGCAAGACCTCATCTTCCGCATCCTCAAAGAGCGGACCAAGATGCACGGGCTGATGTCCGGCGAGGGGACGCTGGAGATCCTGCCGGACGGGTTCGGGTTCTTGAGAAGCCCAGACTACCATTACCTCCCCTGCCCCGATGACATCTACGTCTCTCCGAGTCAGATTCGGCGGTTCGGGCTGCGGAAGGGCTCGACCGTGCGGGGTCAGGTCCGACCACCGAAGGAGAACGAGCGCTACTTCGCCCTACTGCGAGTGGAGGCCATCAACGGGGCCGACCCCAGTGTCCTGTCGGGGATCGTGCCGTTCGACGACCTGACGCCGCTGCACCCCACGCAGCGGATCAAGTTGACCACCGACGCGGCGGAGTTGAGCACGCGGGTCGTCGACATGGTCTCGCCGATCGGGTTCGGACAGCGGGCGTTGATCGTGTCGCCACCGAAAGCCGGCAAGACGATCCTGCTCCAAAAAATGGCCAAGGCGGTGCTGCACAACCACCCCGAGGTGTATGTCATCGTGCTGCTGATCGACGAACGCCCCGAAGAAGTCACCGACATGGAGCGGAACGTCAAAGGCCCGAACTGCGAGGTCGTGTCGAGTACCTTCGACGAGCCGCCGAGCCGCCACATCCAGGTCTCCGAAATGGTGATCGAGAAGGCCAAACGCATGGTCGAGTTCGGCCAGCATGTCGTGATCTTCCTCGATTCGATCACCCGTCTGGCCCGAGCCTGGAACACCGAGTGCCCCAACTCCGGCAAGGTCCTCTCCGGCGGCATCGACGCCTCGGCCCTCCAGCACCCCAAACGGTTCTACGGGTCGGCCCGCTCGATCGAAGAGGGTGGCAGCCTGACCATCATCGCGACGGCTCTCGTGGAGACCGGGTCCAAGATGGACGATGTGATCTACGAGGAGTTCAAGGGGACCGGCAACATGGAGCTGCACCTCGACCGCCGCATCGTCGAGAAACGCATCTGGCCCGCGATCGATGTCAACAAGTCGGGCACGCGGCGGGAAGAGTTGCTCATGAGCGAAGAGGAACTCAAGCGAATCTGGATTCTGCGTCGCGTGCTGAGCGACATGAACCCGGTCGAGGCCATGGAACTGCTCACCAGTCGCCTGCGGCGGTCGAAAACGAATGATGAGTTCCTGCACAGCATGAACTTGAGTTGAAGTTCTGTAGGACGGGCACATTTGCCCGTCCCTGATTGGCTCACGCTGTTTTCCAGAAGTTCAGGAGAATTGAACAGAAGGCAACGAAGGTAACGAAGGCAGAGAATTATGGGAACCAAACGCCAATCGCCGAATGGAGAATGATTTTTCACCACAGACTCACCAGGAAGGTCCTTCCCCTGCTAACGCATCGCCGTTTTTCTTTCCTCCTTCGTTACCTTCGTTTTCTTCTGTTCAAAACATCAGGCAAAGGCCAACACCATGCACCCCCTGTTCACTCGTGCCGATGAACTCAGCCGTCTTGCGATCGGAGCAGCGATTGAAGTCCATCGACACATGGGACCAGGACTGTTGGAGAGCATCTACGAGAGGTGCCTGATCCATGAACTGGAGTCCCAGAGCGTGCCGGTCATTCGTCAAGAACTGGTCCAGGTTCGCTACAAGGACTTCGTGTTCGACGAGGTGCTCAAGTTTGATCTACTCGTCGACGAATGCCTGCTGATCGAGATCAAGGCTGTTCAGAACATCATCCCGATCCACAAAGCCCAGCTGCTCAGCTACATGAAATTGCTCGACGTTCCGGTCGGACTGCTACTGAATTTTCACGAGATCAAACTGACCGATGGGTTGAGTCGGATGTACCTGCCTGGGTGTAATCGAGAGTAGGTCGTAATTCGACGTGTCCATCCCGGACTTTTGGCTGCGGATCGATCACGCTCTCAGGGCATGGTCCAAAACAACATCCCGATTTGAGCAGTGTCAAAGGAAAAGAAGAAAACGAAGGGAACGAAGGGAACGAATCAGAAGACCCTTCGTGACCTTCTGTTCAACTCGGGATGTTATACTGGACCAATTCCAGAGCCACTTTTCGATTTGCGAGGGACGGGCCTAGGGGCTCGTCCTACGAGACCAACCCCCCATGCCCCAGCGTTACCTCATCACCGCCCCCGACTCGATCCCCAGCCCGTCGTTCGTGGTCTTCCGCGCACAACTGTTGAGCAACATCCACACGATGCTGGCGATGGCGGGCGGTCCGACTCGGCTGCGGCCGCACTGCAAGACGCACAAGATGGCCGCTGTCGTGCGGTTGCTGCTGGAACGCGGCATCACCAAGCACAAAGCCTCTACGATTGCCGAGGCCGAGATGCTGGCTCGCTGTGGCGTGAAAGATGTGGTCATCAGTTACAACATGGTCGGGCCGAACGTCGCACGCATTGTCGCGCTGGCGAAAGCTTTCCCCGAGGTGCAGTTCGCGGTCACAGCCGACGACCTCGACTGCATCGATCAACTCGGAGTAGCTGCGACTCGTGCGGGCGTTTCGGTTGGAGTACTGCTCGACATCAATCCGGGTCGCGACCGCACGGGAGTCGTCCCCGGTCCGGCAGCTGCGTCGCTGTACCGGCAGATCGCCCACACGCCGGGCCTGCGTCCGGAGGGGCTGCACCTCTACGATGGCCAGCACGGGCACTCCGACCCCGAAGAGCGTCAGCACGCGGTCGAGCAAGTCTGGGAGCGCGTGATCGCGTTTCGGGAATTGCTGGAGCGGAATGGCCACCCGGTGTCGCGCGTGATCTGCGGAGGCACGCCGACCTTCCGCATGTACTGCCGCATGGACGACCCCTGCATCGAACTCAGCCCCGGCACCTGCATCTTCCACGACTGCAACTACGGCGAAAAGTTCCCCGACCTCGCCGCCTTCGTCCCCGCAGCTCTCGTCTTCACCCGCGTCATCAGCCGACCCACCGCCAATCGATTGACCCTCGATGTCGGCACGAAGGCGATCGCCTCTGACCCGCCGATGGGCCAACGGATGATCCTCCCCGCGATCCCGGACGGGGTGCAGGTGCTGCACAACGAGGAACACCTCGTCATCGAGACGCCGCGCGCTGCCAACTGGAAAGTCGGCGACTGGCTGCTGGCCATCCCCCGCCACGTCTGCCCGACATCGGCCTTGCACCGATCGGTGATTGTGATCGAGAACGGACAGCAAGTCGACGAGTGGGAAGTCACCGCGCGGGACCGGCGGTTGACGATTTAACGAGCGGAACGCCGGGAGAGACGCTCCGCTTCGAAGACTTCGCGTCGCGGCTAAACTTTGGTCGGGGTACGGGCAAAATTGGCCAGTGTTTCCTGGAACCGCTTCTTGCCGTCTTCCACGACGCGGCGGATCTCCTTGGCGTTTTGCTCGCTCTCCTTCCGCAGGTCGGCAATCATTTGCAGCGAGTCGACTTGGAAACTGCTAATCGCGTCGACCAGCTTCTGCACCGATTCGGGATTGATGGTCGAGCCGTAACCCGCCTTGAGGGCCGCCTTCTCCAGTTCCTTGCCCAGGACGGCCACATCTTCGAGGCTCTTATTGACCCCCTTCTTCATCGCTTCAGTGGCCTGCGTCACCTCATGCAGACCGTGCTGCGAGGTATACACGGTGCCCAGAATCGTGAAGACGTGTTCGTTGGTCGTGAAGAACGTCACCGCCCGGCGATAGACTCGCTCCTTCACATCGTGCGTCTGCTTCAGCTTGGCGATCAGCGTTTCGCCGACATCGTACCCGACCGACAGGTTCTCGGAGATGTCCTTCAGGAGCTGATACGTGCGGTCCTCGTCTTCGTAGGCTTCCCGGGCCTCGTCCCGCTTGAGTTCGAGTCGGGACGTGTCGCTCTCGTTCTTGCCGCCCGCATCGACGACCGACTGGGCATCGGCCAAGGCTTGCTTCGAGGACTCCAGAATCGGCAGATCCTTTTCGAGCAGCTCGCGGGCGACCACTTCCGCCTCCTTGAGGGCGAACCGGAAATCGATGTAGGCATCCATCACCAGCCCCTCTTTCTGGAGCTGAGCGCGGGTGTCACTAGTCACGTCCTGGTACGACTCGACGATCTTCTCGAACCGGGCCGACGGGGTGCCGCGCCGCATCCGCATCCACAGGTTCTGAGCCTTCTCGGTGATCCCGATCTTGCCGTCATCGAGCTGAGAGATGAGGGTCTTGGAGTCCTCGCGGATCGAGTCAAACATCTGCGTGATTTCGAGGTAGCGATTGCCCACGTTGATGTTCTCGACGTTGTCGCGCACGAGGGCGTTGAACGTGCTCATGTGCTTAATCGTGTTGGCAATCGCCAGCACGCGCGGCTCGTCCAGTTGACGAACCCCTTCAAGCAGCGAGATCAACTCCTGCGGCACATCGTCGCGCGGGGCAACGCCCAGCTTCTGGAGCACGCCGAGTGCCCGGTCCAGGTACTTCTGCATGCCGGTATTGGAACCCGGGGCGGGGGCGTGAACAACTGCGGGAGTCTTGGGAGTACCAGCCATGAGATGCTCTCGGTGTCGGGGTCAGGGATTGAACGAGAATGTCCATCGGCGGTCAGCCTACCACGACATCGACAGGTTCGCCAGAACACGGGCGCGTTCACCCATTGGCGGTTTCAAGATCAGTCACCCGACGCGTCAGCGATGGCCGATCGCAGCGAAGAGTGCCGCCCACAAGCGTACGGCATCGGACCGATTGACCGTTGCTGCTGGAGGGGTCGAGCACCCGCATCGCATCGAGAGTCGCACGCCCTCGCTCACGCGTTGGGTGACTCGTTCCCGGTCAATCCTAGATATTGGGGTTGAGCCAAGCCCGCGCGGGAAGGCGGACCCCAAATCAAGCGTTGACAAGGCACTCGAGTCCCTTGTCCCTCTCAAGCCGTCTCAATCTTCGCGACCTCTTCTAGCCCGAGATCCACAATCCCCTGCTCGCGGATCTTGTACTTCTGGATCTTCCCGGTCACGGTCGAGGGAAAGCTGTCGACGAACTTCCAGTAGTGCGGCACCTTGAAGTGCGCCAGGTGGGCGCGGCAGAAGGTCCGCAATTCGTCAGGAGTGGCGGTGTGACCTGCGCGAAGTTTCACCCAGGCCAGCAGCTCCT
This sequence comes from Planctomycetota bacterium, assembly GCA_043743415.1. Lineage (GTDB taxonomy): Bacteria > Planctomycetota > Planctomycetia > Planctomycetales > Planctomycetaceae > TH-plancto1. Next base: position 21 of record JAYTWO010000145.1, on the reverse strand, counting down.
CGCCGAATTTGCGGTCTGGCA
>JAYTWO010000144.1:0-6811 GCA_043743415.1 Planctomycetota bacterium | reverse complement strand
CGACGCCGTTCAGGCCCGCGAGTTCCTCGACACGCTCGACCTCGGGTTCCTGCTCGAAGAGGTCTCGGTCCCCGCCAGCGCCGTGTCGCTCGAAGAAGCCGTGCGGGTCATCGAGGACTACAAACCGCTCGATGTGCAATCGGCGGCGATGACATGGGCCTTGTGCTGTGAGATTCGGCGGCGGTATCCCGAGTGGACCTACCTTGTCGATGGCGATGGCGGGGACGAGAACCTCAAGGACTATCCGATCGAGGAGAACCAAGAGCTCACGATCCGCAGCGTCCTCAACAACCTGATGCTGTATCAAGAAGGCTGGGGCGTTCACGCGGTCAAGCACTCGCTGACTTTCAGCGGTGGACAGAGTCGGGGCCATGTGCGGAGCTTCGCTCCCGGTCGGCTGGCTGGGTTTCGCGGCCTGAGTCCGTTCGCCTTGCCGAACGTGATCGAGGTGGCGGAGGGGATTCCGTATATCGAGCTGACCGATTGGGAGGTGCCGAAGCTATACGCCTTGAAGGGCGAGATCGTGCGTCGCGGGGTCGAGGCGATCACCGGCCTGACGATGCCGATCTTCGACAAGCGGCGGTTCCAGCACGGAGCGATGGAGCGAGCGGAGTTCGAGGCCAAGTTCCCGACCAGCGAGGCCCAGTACCGGGCTGCGTTTGCGAACCGGTTCGTGCCGTAGGGATTACCGAGAGGACAGATATGGTGTCACGCAGAGGCGCAGAGAGCGCAGAGTTTTTGGGAAGAGTTTCACCTCTCCAGAAACCTCCTTTCCTCTGCGCCTCTGCGTGACACTTTCCTTTCCTCATTCCAAACAACATGCTGGAATCAACGTGACCAAGTTGATCCAATAGTCACAGTCGATGAGTCCCACACTTTCGGAGGTCTCCCATGTCTCGACCCCTGCGTTCTTCCCGTCGTGCCTTTCTCGCTCAGACCGCCGCGCTCGCAGCGGGGTGGCATGTGGCCTCATCGCGTCCGGCGTGGGCAGCTCCGTCGCCGAATGAGAAGCTCAATGTGGGTGTGATTGGTCCCGGCGGTCGGGGGTTTGACAACCTGCAAGGAGTCGGCGGCGAGAACGTGGTCGCCCTGTGCGATGCGGACGATCGCTCGGCGAAGCGAGCCTTCGAGCAGTTCCCCCAGGCGACCCGCTACCGCGACTTTCGGAAGATGATCGACAAGGAAAAGCTCGACGCCGTGGTCGTCAGCACGCCCGACCACATGCACGCCCCAGCCTCGCTGTGGGCCATGCGACGCGGGCTGCACTGCTACTGTGAGAAGCCGCTGGCGCACTCAGTCTGGGAGACGCGGATCATGGCCCAGACGGCGAAGGAGCATCATCTCGCCACGCAGATGGGGACGCAGATTCACGCGACCGACAACTACCGCCGGGTGGTCGAGGTGGTCCAGTCGGGAGCGATTGGCCCCGTGACCGAGGTGCAGGTGTGGGTTAACAAGGACTGGGGCGGTGGCGAGCTGCCGACCGACACGCCCGAAGTGCCGCAGGCACTCGATTGGGAGCAGTGGCTCGGCCCCGCTCCGGCACGGCCGTATCACTCGGCATACTTGCCCGCGAACTGGCGGCGGTGGTGGGCGTTCGGCAACGGGACACTCGGCGACATGGGGTGTCACTACATCGACCTGGTGTTCTGGGCGTTGGCTCTGCGGCATCCGACGACGATTGAAGCGAGCGGACCCGCTGTGCATGCGGAGACCTGTCCGCGCGGGATGAAGGTCGTGTGGGAGTTCCCCATGCGCGGCGAGCTGTCGCCCGTGAAGATGACTTGGACCGATGGGAACATGACCGAGAACAAGCACGACGGCCACGAGTTCCCCGGCTCGGGGATCTACTTCAAGGGCACCAAAGGCTCGATGTTCGCCGACTACGGTGGCTACCGACTCTTCCCCGAGGAGCAGTACAAGGAGTTCAAAGCCCCGCCGCAGACGATCGCTGCCTCGGTCGGCCATCATCAGGAGTGGATCAACGCCTGCAAGACCGGGTCGCCGACGCTGTGTAATTTCGATTACTCCGGAGCGCTGACTGAGAGCGTGCTGCTGGGGATGGTGGCGTTCCGGACGGGGCAGAAGCTGGAGTGGGACGGGGCGACGATGAAGGTGGCGAATAGTGAGCGGGCGCAGGGATTGCTCAAGCGGGAGTACCGCGCGGGATGGGAGATGTGAGCGAATCTCTGAGTCAACCGCGACGACTGACATTCCTGCCAGCCATGGACAGGTCTATACTGAACCCGTCTGTCCATTCGGTGAGATTCCCATGACCACCATTACGCTGGCGGAAGCCCAATCCGATTTGCCCCGATTGATCGATCAGCTCCAGCCTGGAGAGGAGATGCTGATCGTCGACGCGGGTGAACCCTGGGCTCAGGTCAGAAAATCTGACCGTACGTCCCCCCCCTGCCAAGCCGGAACTGCGAAGGATCAGATCTTGTGGATTGCACCGGACTTCAACGCCCCACTCGATGAGTTTCGGGAGTACATGGAGTGACACTGCTCCTCAATACTCACACGTTGCTCTGGTTCCTGCGGGATGATTCCAGCTTGAGCCATGCCGCGAAAGCGATGATCCTTGATCCCGCGAATCGCAAGCTGGTGAGCGTTGCATCCTGCTGGGAGATCGCCATCAAGGCTGGACTGAGGAAGCTGTCGCTGACGGAACCCGCGCAGACGCTTCTTGCTCGCGAACTCCCTCGAAATGGATTTGGACTGATTGAGATTCGTCTCTCGCATGCGACAGCTGTGGAACAGTTGCCACCCCATCACAAGGATCCGTTTGATCGACTGCTCGTCTCCCAGTGTCTGGGAGAGAGCCTTTCGATAGTCAGCACCGATGAGATTTTCGATCAGTATGGAGTGGTCCGCTGATGGTAGGATCTGGATTCTATATCACAGGAACCGACACGGGGATCGGGAAGACGGTGTGTACGTGTCTGTTGGCACGGAGTGTCGCCGTTCGCTCCGCGAAAGGGCGTTCTTTTGCGGAGCAAAAGACGACACTGGCCCGCGTCGCGGCGTACAAGCCGGTCTGCTCCGGGGCGGTGTCTGTCGGCGATTTCTCCAAAATCGCTGGTGCGACGCTTGGTGTCGAACCTCACGACGCGGAGCGTCGTGCCACAATGGGGCCGACTTGGTCCGATGTGGAAGCGCTCTACACCGCCACGAACGCCGCCTTCCCTCGCGAACGACTCTGTCCGCAGACGTTCCTGGCCCCGCTCAGCCCGCCCGCAGCGGCGGCCCTGGAAGGCCGAGAAGTGGACGAGGCACTGCTCGTTGCGGGCTATCACTGGCTGGCCGAGCGGGCCGAGATGGTGCTGGTCGAGGGAGCGGGTGGGTTTTACTCGCCGATCTCGACGAACTGGCTGAACGCGGACCTCGCTGAACGCATCGGGCTGCCGGTGCTGATCGTGGCCCCGAATCGACTGGGGACGATCAACCAGACGTTGCTGACGATCGAGGCCGTCCGCAGCCGAGGACTGACTGTTGCGGGAGTGGTCCTCAATCGGATCCATGAGACCAACGACCCCTCGACCGCGACCAACTCCGCCGAAATTCAGGACCGGGGGCGGGTTTGCATCTGGGGAGAAATCCCGTTCTTCCCGCCCGCTGAGTTGCAGTCGAGCCGACTCCCGGAGAGTATGGTTGGTGAACTGCGGCGATTTGGCGTCGTAGTCGACGGCTGACAATGGTCCCCCAGCTGTCTCATCCATGCACTCGATAGACAGACACCCCATGACCGCCAACGGTGACGGCCTGAACTTCGACTTCCTGAACGAGCCCGCCCCGGCAAAGAAGCCGGAGCCGTCCGTGGCTGCTGCCGAGGAGGTCGCGGCTTCCCAAAAAACAGACGGGGTGTTGGACGACATCGATCTGGATGTGGTCGACGACGGCTCATCGAGTTCGATCTTTGATGAGGGGCCAGCAGCCCCTGTGAACCCAGTGGCTGAGATCCCCGATGCGGTCCCCAATAATTCGGGGGGAGACACCGAAGTTCTGGTGCGCGGGCGGGTGGAGATTCGAGAGTTCGCCGAAGACTTCGGAGCCGGTCCGGCATCGAAGGCACCGACACTCGATGCCGCCAGTGCTCCCCCCGAGGAAGCACTTGATCTCCGTTCCACGCTGCCGGATCCGACCGACATTCCGAGTGAATTCGCCCTCTCACTCTCGCTGCAGAATCCACTCGGCGGGCTGTTCTTCAACGACCTCGACCCAGCGGACGCCGCGGCACCGGTTGCGGCGACGCCCCCCGATGTCAAATCCCTCGCGGACACGGATGTCTCCGAGTTCTCGTTTCAAGATCGCAAATCTGTCCAACCGGAGCCGCCTCCGCCCCCGAGTCCCTCTGCTCCAGCCCCCGAGATCGATGACACCCACGTCACTGCCGAGCCTCCGGCCATCTCGCTGGACGGCCTCCATGACTCCGGCTTATCCCTGTCCTCGGTGACCTCGGCAGTGGCGACGCCCCCACGCCCACCTGCGACGAAGGCAGCCCCGGCTCCGGGCAGCAACCGCCTGCTGCTGATCGTGATGGGAGGGTACGCTCTGGTCGTCACGGCGTTGTGCGTCATGCTGCTGTCCATGCTGGCCAAAGCGCGAGAGGCGAGCCAACTGGAGAGTTTGCCCGACCTGAAACCGATTCCCCCCGGCAAGGTGGCCATCTACAAGATCAATACCGAACTGCCCGCCGGGCATACCCTGAAACTGGGCGAACACCAGCGGTACGGCAACCTGCGGTTGGAACCCCTCAAGGTCACACGCAGCCCCCTCCGCTTCCAGCACTTTTCCAAGGATGGGTCGAATGAGGACTACGACTCCAATTCCCCGGTGTTGAAGTTGTGGGTCAAGTTCACCAATGAGTCGCAGGATCAAGCCTTCGTACCGCTCGATTCCGACCTGCTGTTTCGGCGACACGTGGATGCCCAGGACACCGTGTGGGCCAACAACTTTCTCGTGCATAAAGTCGACAAGCCCCGCAGCTACCCACTGGTGTTTGTCTACGATCAGCAGGAATCCAGCAGTTGGGACATGTCCGGTCAGCAACTGGGCAAGTCACTGGAACCGGGTGAATCGCTGGAGACCTACATCCCAACCACCGAAGAGGGGATCGATCGCCTGAAGGGGGATCTGCTGTGGCGAGTCCAACTGAGGAAGGGCCACTCGCCGGGCGGGTATGGAGTGACGACGCTGGTCGAGGTGGCGTTTACGGCGGAGCAGATTCAGTCCGAGGGGACGTGAGGTCCCGGTGCAGCGTCACCGCTTCATCTGCGGTTCGTCTCTCTTCAGCAGGGCGAAGCTCTTGCTGAGACACGAGCTAGGAAGACCCCGCCCCGCCATCTCAGCTCGGCAGGAGCCTCGCCCACTGAACGTTCATTCAACGAGTCATCAGCACCGAACTGGGAGTCCCACATGTCGCTCAACCTCGATCGTCGTCAGTTCCTCGGCACCACGGCTGCCGTCGCTCTGGGAGCCAGTGCTATGTCGCTGCCCGCAGCCGATACTCCGAAGCGACCGAAGTTGAAGATTGCGGTCAAGTATTCGATGATCGGGATCGAGGGGGACGAGCGGGCCAAGATCGACCTCGTCCAGAAGCTCGGGTTCCAGGGGGTCGAGATCGACAGCCCCAGCGGGATCAACCTGCCCGCACTCAAGGCCGCCTGCGACGCGACCGGAATCGTGATGCACGGGTCGATCGACTCCGTTCACTGGCGGGACACGCTGTCGCATCCCGATGCTGCCGTCCGGGCCAAGGGGGTGGAGGGGCTGAAGACCGCGATCCAGGACGCCCACTTCTTCGGAGCCGACACGGCGCTGCTGGTCCCTGGTGTGGTCAAGGATGGCGTGACCTATCAAGAGTGCTTCGACCGCTCGCAAGCCGAGGTCAAGAAGCTGTTGCCGCTGGCCGAAGAACTCAAGGTCAAGATCAGCATCGAGACCGTGTGGAACAACTTCATCACCACCCCGGAGCAGTTGATCGAGTACGTCGACTCGTTCCAGAGTCCGTGGGTGGCCGCCTACTTCGATTGCAGCAACATGCTGAAGTACGGCGTTCCGGCGGCCACCTGGATTCGCAAGCTCGGGAAGCGGATGGTGAAGTTCGACTTCAAGGGGTATCACATGGAGAAGAGTTGGTGCAAAATTGGTGAGGGGAGCGAAGACTGGCCCGAGGTGCTGACGGCTCTCGCGGAAATCGGGTACGACGGGTGGGCCACCTCGGAAGTCGGCGGCGGCGGGGAAGCGGTGCTGAAGGATGTCGCCGAGCGGATGAAGCGGGTGCTGGAACTGGCGTAGCAGAATTCGTCAGAATTCTGGCTGCTGTGTGTGCGTCGAGTGGGGCAGAAATCTGTCGAATTCTGTTACGCTACCTGCCCCCCGTTCACGAGTCGAGATTCCATGCCTGATTCCGAAGAGACCGACGTTCCTCGCAAACTGACTCTCGACCAATTCCTCAAGATCGTGGGCTGGGTCGACTCGGGGGGGCAAGCCAAAGTGGCCATCCAGTCCGGCCTGGTGCAGGTGAACGGGCAAACCGACACCCGCCGTCGACGGCAACTGGCCATCGGAGACCGCGTCGAGTACCAGGGGCAATCGGCAGTCGTCGCCTCCCTCGAATGACGGATGCGGGCGGCACCGGCCGGGTGTGTGCATCACGAAAGTCGGCAGCTCACGACATTCCCGTGGGATGGCTGGTCGACCACTCGACGGCGAGACGGTTGCGAGATTCGATTCCGGAATTCAGAGTGCCTCACGCCAAGGCGCGGAGGCGCGAAGGGTTCTGGCGGCTGGTCTTCTTCGCGCCTTC
>JAYTWO010000143.1:0-26479 GCA_043743415.1 Planctomycetota bacterium | reverse complement strand
ATGAAGAAGGCCGAGCCAAATCCGAATGCGAATAAGCTCAACGAGAATCAAAAGATCATCGGCGAGCAGTTCCGCAATACGAACAATGCCTTAAAGGATCTCAAGAAGAACCTGGATTCGGCTCAGCAGTTCGGCAGCGAGAACTCCGAGGAGTTTCGGAAGCTGCTGTCGGGGCTGGAACAGGGGAAGCCGGAAGAGATGCTCAAGAAGCTGGACGGAATGAAAGCGGAACTGGAGCGTCTCATGAAAGAGACCGACCCGCTCAAGAAGTCGGAGATGGCCCAGCAACTGAAGAAGAAAATGGACGACATGTCCAAGCTGGCCGGGAAGAAGGCGGGGTCGAAGGGGATGCAGGCGGCGCTGGAGCGGGCGCTGGATCAACTGGAAAAGGCGGGTGACAAACAGAACATGTCGACCGAGGCTCTCGACGCGGCCCAGGAGTCGATGGACCTGGCCAAGATGGAACTCAAAGAACTCGCCCAGTCGGCCCGCGATCTGGAGCAATTGGAACAGGCCCTCGAAAACATCGCCAAGGCCAAGAAGCTCAACAGCGAAGAACAGCTCGACGGTGAGATGGCCGCCGATGCCACGACCATGGAAGACTATCAGCAGCTGTATGATCAGATCATGGGCCAAATGGGCAGTGAGGGGATGGAAGGCGAGGGAGAGGGAGAGGGGGAAGGTGAACCCGGTGAGGGAGAGGGTGAGGGCGAAGGCGGAGAGGGAGATGGAGAGGGTCTCAAAGGCCGGGGGATCGGCAAGGGGGGTAAGGCTCCCGAAGACGATTCCGCGAAGACCAAGTTCCAGACCGAGAAGACCAAGACTGCCATCAAGAAGGGCAAGATCCTGCTCTCGATGAAGACCAAGGACGCCCCAAACGCCGACCTCAAGGATCTGGAAGCCAAGTACCAAGAGATTATCACCGACATCAAGCAGGGCACGGACGAAGCCATCGAAAAGGAACAAGCCCCCCCCGGCTACCACGAAGGGATCAAGAAGTATTTCGATACCCTCGAACGCGTGCCGGGGAACCAGCCGAAAGGTGCCGCTCCGGTTCAGCCGTAGCTACGTTCGCCAGAACGTGGGCGATCCGCGTCGCAGAATTCGTCAGAATTCTGCCTGCTGAATGAATGTCGTTTATACTCGGCTGAATTCTGACGAATTCTGCTACAAACTCTGTGAATGAACCCGTCCGTGGAGTGCCGCGAGTGATCCTCACCAAGGACGCAATTCCTCAAACCGTGGCCGAAGCGATCGCGACAGCGGACAAGCTGGAGCGAGAGATCCCGACAGACCAGCGCTCGGAGTCGGTCCGGATGTTTCGGTCGATCGCTGGGGGAGAAGTGCTCGATTCCCAAAGTGGCTGGTTTGGACCGGCTCAGTCGAAGTTTGATTTCGGTTCGCTCGCCCGGCGCTGGGGCCCACCGACCGAGGCGGGCTTCCAGCTCAATGCGTTGTCCGAACCGACCGAACTGCTCGCACGACTTGATCGCAATCAGGACGGACGCATCACCGCGGGCGACCTCGACTGGTCGGACGAGAACCCCTGGGTACAGCAGTCCTACCTGGCCAATCGATTTTTCCGCCGACTCAACAGTCGAGGAAATGGCGTCCTCACCGCCGAGGAGTGGCAGGCATTTTTTGACATGGCTCGCGGTCCTGCAAAGAGCCTGTCGTACGAGGGGTTCCGCGATGCCCTCATCGGCAGCGGCACCACGGGTGGCTACCGTCCGGGAGATGCCCCCTCACCGGAATCGCTGCTGAAGGGACTGGCCAACGGCGAACTGGGCAGCTTGCAGGAAGGCCCCCGTCCCGGCGAAACCGCCCCCAACTTCACCCTCCCCACTCTGGAGGGATCACGATCCATCTCGCTGTCGAGCTGGGTCGGGGAGAAGCCGATGGTCCTCGTCTTCGGCAACTACACCTGCGGCCCGTTCCGGAGCATGTATTCCGGGGTGGAACTCGTGGCGAATCGCTTTCGCGACCGAGCGAACTTCCTGTTCGTTTATGTGCGCGAGGCCCACCCCTGCAACGGCTGGTGCATGTCCAGCAACGACACCGCTGGCATCCATGTCGAACAGCCGCTCGACAATGCCGCCCGCATGACCATCGCGAAGACCTGCATGGACCTGCTGCAGCCCTCCATCCCGGTCGTGGTCGATGGCGTCGACGACATCGTCGGAGACCAGTACAGCGCGATGCCCGCGCGGCTGTACGTTGTAGACAAATTCGGCCAGGTCACCTACCAATCCGGTCGCGGCCCGTTCGGGTTCAAGGTCGGGGAGATGGAGCAAGCATTGGTGCTGACACTGCTGGACGACCTGCCCCTTCCGTCGCCGCAGCCGATCGAATAAAAGTGGTCGGGGCTCATGTCGCCCCCCCCTCAGTGGCCAGTGTCCTGCGGAAGCGCCCCCAGAACTCCGGAACCCACGCGATGATCCACCGCATCCGCATCCAGAACTACAAGAGCATCCGCGATGTGACGGTGGAGCTGTCGCCGGTGACGGTGTTGATTGGCAGGAGCGGGACGGGGAAGACGAATTTTTGCGAGGCGATTCGGTTGTTGCGGGATTTGCTGATGGGCGATCAACCCAATATCGCAGAGAGGCTCCACTCCGCCAAGCCCATAACGCATGATGGGGGCGATGTTTCATTCGAGATCGATTTTACGGTTGATGGCTATGACGAGAGATTTAACTTTTCATTGGAGTTCAATCCCCGGCTCCATCGCCCGACTCACGAAAGTCTGCGAATCGGCGAAGAGATGGTTTATGCACAGTCATCCGTGCCGAACACAAACGGGAGTGTTCGGCCAGTTTGGGAAACTCGTCCAGCGCTGACGATCTGTCCAGAACCTGGTGTGATTGCTCTCTCCCGTCTGCCCGGTATCGAGTTTGCCACAGTGGCTTTGAGTTGCCTGACGGCTGGCCTGGGGATTTACTCGTTTCCGTATGATGTACTGGAGAAGCCGACGCCGGGAGACAGTGGACTCCTCGACAATGCCTCCAATGCACTCGGTACGATCCGTGCTCTGTGGTTTAACCCACACAGTCGACGCGACAGAGCGAGTCTTGTGGCTTCTCTGAAACAAATTAATTCACGGGTTCTATCAGTCGAACTCGACTCGATTCAATCGCCCCAACGAGCGATTATCGGACACAAATTCGGTGAACAGATTTTGTCCATGCCTCTCGGTTCGGAGTCCAGTGGGTTTCGTCGGTTTCTAGCGCATCTCTTGGCGCTCTATCAAACACCTCCCAAACAGACTCTGATCTTTGAAGAACCCGAGAACGGAATCTTTCCCGGAGCTCTCGCTGTGCTGGCTGAGGAGTTTCAAGCCACTCCAGAAGCGGGACGAGGACAAGTCATTCTCACTACTCACAACCCGGTGTTCCTCAACCACTTTGACGCCGATCAGATTCGCGTCGTCGAGATGGATGACAACCTCGAAACTCAGATCGGCTTTCTGGCCCCCGAACAACGGGAGTCGCTGAAGGACAAACTCCTGTATCCCGGTGAGCTGTTCACGGTGGACGTGGCGCGGCGGGAGACTGTTGCCCCATGAAACCGCGCCAGTTGTTTCTCTTCGTGGAAGGCGATGGCGACAAGTTGGCGGTTCCGGTACTCCTCAAGCGATTGCTCAAAGAGCGTGGAGTACAAGACCAGCTTGTGATCGCCCCCGAACCGTTCATCGTGGGAGAGTACCCCGCTCTCCGCAGAAATGATTTCGAGCCTTGGAGGCGATACTTAGACACGGGTCGTCGGAAGTATCAGATGCAGAGTTGTCTCTTGTTGATTGACGGAGATGCCCCTCCGTTTCAAGGGCAAGAGTTCTGTGCCAAGACCGCTGCACTCGATTTGGCTCGCGTCGCGAAAGAACGCGGGGCCGGTCAAGATTTCACGGCATCGGTCGTGATCGCTTCGCAAGAGTTTGAATCGTGGCTGATTGCCGGTGCGGCATCACTCGCCGGAAAGACTTTGCCGGGTGGGAATGATCGCTTTCCTCTCGGTCTTTCCGCACCTATGGGAGACATCGAGTTGAATCCCCGAAACGCCAAAGGGTTTTTCAAAGAGGCCCTGTCGGGAGGCTATCGTCCCACACTCCACCAGGCTCCCATCTCAAGTCTCGTTGACCTTGAGACGATTCGAGCGAGGAACCTGCGAGGCTTTCGTCGACTCGAACACGCGCTCGATGAAATCATCGGGGCAGTTCAAACTGGTCGTCACATCGTTTCCCCCGTTGGCCTTTCATAGACTCCCCCCATGCGCACTCTCATCCGACATGCTGACCTCGTCCTCCCAACCGGAATCATTCGAGCCGATCTGCTGATTGAAGGCGGGAAGATTCTCGGCATCGACCCGCCGCGAAGCGCCACAGCCGATGAGGTCATCGACGCGACCGGGCTGCATCTGTTGCCGGGGGTGATTGATCCGCATGTTCACTTTCGCGATCCGGGGCTGACGCATAAAGAGGACTTGCACTCGGGCAGTCTGGCGTGTGCCAAGGGAGGCGTGACGACTTTTTTTGAGATGCCGAACACCAAGCCCAACACGACCAGTGTGGCGGCGCTGCATGACAAACTCGCGATCGCAGCGGCGAAGTCGGTCGTCAATTACGGGTTCTACATCGGGGCCACCGAGACCAACGTGGCCGAGCTTGCAGCTGCGACGCGGACGCCGGGTATCAAGATTTTCATCGGGTCAAGTACGGGCGATTTGTTGGTCGACAACCAAGACGCCCTCGAACGCATCTTCGCCGAAACGACGCTGCCGATCTGTGCTCACTGCGAAGACGAGACAGTGGTACACGCCAACAAGGCCCGCCTCGGAACTCTCCACGATGTCCGCCAGCACTCCCAGCTGCGCGACGAACTCGCGGCGGTCGTGTCGACGAGACGCACGATCGACCTCGCGTTTCGGCACCACCATCGGTTCCATGTCTTGCATGTGTCGACAGCTGCGGAGGTCGACCTGTTCCGCGATCATCGTGGGCTGATCACTGCGGAGGCGTGCCCGCACCATCTGCTGTTCCATGTCGGCGACTACGACCGACTCGGGACGCTCGTGCAAATGAACCCGAGCATCAAGACTGCCGAGGACAATGCGGGCCTGTGGCAGGCTCTCCGCGACGGCCTCATCCAGGTGATCGCCACCGACCACGCGCCGCATACTCTCGAAGAAAAGCGCCAGCCGTACCCGCAATCCCCGTCGGGCCTCCCGGCTGTGGAAAACTCGCTGGCCCTGATGCTCGATTGCATGCACCAAGGCCGCTGCACGCTCGAACAAGTCGTCTCGTGGATGTGCGACGCCCCGGCCCGTGTCTGGGACATCGTACACAAGGGCCGCATCGCTGAAGGCTACGACGCCGACCTCGTGCTGGTTGACCTTCAGAAGAAGCAGACCGTCCGCAACGCTGACCAGTTGACCAAGTGCGGCTGGAGTCCGTGGGACGGCGTCGAGCTGACGGGGTGGCCGGTGCGGACGTGGGTCATGGGGCGGACGGTGTTTCAGAATGGCCGGGTCGATGCCGGGCATCGAGGAGAAGAGGCTCGCTTCGATCACGATCGCGGCGGTTACTGGGCGTGAGTGGACCGCTCGGAAAGGCGAGCGACCGATCAGCCGGAACGCGCTAGCGTCCGGTTTCAACCGTGGGCTAGCGCCCTGCGGCTGATCACAGGTCATTCCTCTCATGCCCCTCGGAGAGTGGGTTCCGGTCAGGACGGCCTGGAAAGGCCGTCCGACTCGGATGGCTGCCTGTGCCTGCTCGCTGGAGCGACACCGGCCAGCAGCGCCTCGGCCAGATCGAGATCATCCTGTGTCGTGATCTTGAGGTTCGATGCCCACCCGGTCACGACCTCCACCGGCAATCCGAGTCGCTCAATCAGCTGCGCCTCATCGGTCGGCTGGAACGACCCTCGCTCGGCGAAGGCCCGCTTCAGCCAGTCATGCCGCACGATCTGCGGTGTCTGGGCCGCCCACAGCCCGGCCCGCGAGACCGTCTCGGTGATGAGCTGCGAAGCATCGACCCGCTTGATCGTGCTGGAGATCGCCGTCGCCGGGATCGCCGCTCCGGTCCGCCGGGCGGCCTGTACCACCGCTTCGATCGTCTCCTCGCGAATGAGAGGTCGGGCGGCATCATGCACCGCAATCAGTTCGACGCTCTCCGGGATCACTCGCAGCGCGGCCTCGACCGTATCGGCCCGCTCGGCCCCACCGGCCACCACCTGCACCGCCCGCAGGTGGGACAACTGGGCCGCAAACCGCGACCGAAACCAGTCGAGATCCTCCGGAGAAACGGCGATGACGACCTGCACGACATCCAATCGGTGCAGAAACGGGACCACCGAGCGATACCAGACCGGCTCGCCCCGCAGTGTGATAAACGGCTTCTTGCGCGAGGCCGGATGATCGGCCTTCGCACCGCAATTTCCGTCGAGCGAACCCGAACCGACGAACCGCGAGCTCTTACCCGCTGCCGGGAGAATGACTGCCAAGGAGGTCATGCGAGACTCCGCGAGGTGACGGCAGAATTCTTACGAATTCTGCTACGGGAAAATCAACCGCACCGCCGGGCCACGATGGCCCGCGCCTTGCCAGCCACGCGGGCGAACAGCAACACCCCCGGTTCGTTCCCCGGGAGCGGCAGCTTGCGGCGGATGGCGTCGGCGTCGATGCTCATGTGGCGGCATTTGATCTCGACCTGGCCGAACGGCGAGGTGCGGAAGTGGTCGCGGATCTCCCGCGTGTTGTTGGTGAGGTCGGCCACCACCTCGAAGCCTCGCACGAACGGCGAATCGACCAGCGTGTCCCCGGTCAGGTACTCCTCCGCGTCATCGAGCCGCCGCAGGTCCAGCGATTCGCCGACGCAGTCGACCAGCCCCGCTCGCACCACAGCCGGGTCGGGATCGAACAGGTACTTCCCGAGCGGGGCCAGCCGGGGCCGGTAGTCCCACGGATCACCCGCGATCGTCGCCCCTTGCGGCAGGATCGTCGCTCGAAACGGAGCGGGTTGCCTCAGCTGGCCGAACCAGATCGTGGCCTCCTTGCACTCGCCGCTGACGCTGACGAGTTCGATCTCGCAGTCGGTGAACTTGCCGCCGAAGTTGCTGGCCGGGGAGACCTTGATCGCGCCCCCAGTTGCGGTCTTCGTGAGTTCTTGCAGGTACGGCAGCGCGGGCGAGCCGAACTCGAGCCGTACCTGTCGCTGGCCTTGTGTGCGGCGGTCGGGGTCGAGGTGTACGAACTGGCCCGCGACCGCGACCGACTCGACCGGGCTGACGAGGGTCTCGATGTTCGCGGCGACCCCGTACGCCTCGGCGTTCCGCTGGGTGTACCATGTCGCGAGGGGCGATAGGTCGACGGCCTGCACGTTCGCGTGCTGAGCGATGGCGATCGCGTCCGCCCCGATCCCGCAGCACAGATCGAGGACCGTTGAACCCGCACAAGCCGCGAACCGCTGGGCCTTGTGCCGAGCAACGACCTCTTGAGTCGCCTGCTCCAACCGCGTGCGGTCGAACCACATCGACTCAGCTCGTGTGAAGCGAGCGCGGGCCTGCTGGCGAAGGGCCGCCAACGTGAGGGCGGCGCGCACGACCTCCGGCGGATACTCCTGGCGCAGAGCGGCCTGGAGAGCCACCGAATGCGAGTCACCCACCGCAACACGGTTCCAGATTGCGGGGGTGAGCCTCAACTGCTCCAGCACGGCAATGGCTGCGACATCGGGTTCCAAGCGTCACCGTCCCCGCGAGCAATGGGCCAGATGCAGCGACATTTCCAGCCACTGCACCTCACGGGCGGCGAGGTTGGCCGGGGACTCTTCGCGTTCGACCCGCTCGCACAGGTCGACGAATCGGGCCGCGTCCCAGGTCGTGGGCGAGAACCCGCTGATCCCGGCGCGGTCGAGGATGGGCACCGCCTGGGCCACCAGATCGCCGAAGATCGGATGCTGTGCCACGCGGCGACACCAGTATTTGGCGTTGCCATAATCGGGCTCGCGGCGGTGCATGATGGCGTGCCACAAGTCCGCGTCGCGGTCCCCTTCCATCGATTGCGACTGCGAGTGACTCTCGTCCAGGAAATCGTGCATCAAGTAGAGACCGGCCCGCAACAACGTCGTCTGCCGAGGCGTGACGCCCTTGACCTTGTGAATCGCTTTGGCCAGCCATAAGTGTTGAGGCCGAGACGGGGCGAGCGCGGGCCACGCCGGGCGAACTGCGGGCCGAACCGTGGGGAGTGAACCGGTCCAGACCTCGCCGGGGGCCGCGTCGATCAACCGCCGCCAGAGGGTCTCCGCCGTGAGCAGCGAGGCGCTAGCCGCCGGTTCTCCTGCGTGTTGGCCCTGCGAAGAACCGGCGGCTAGCGCCGTGCCGCTCACGCGCTGACACACCACACTCGTGCGAAACGGAGCCTCCAGCAGTCGACTGGCCGCAGCGGGCAGATTGTGCCCCTGGTGCGTGCCGGTGGTGTCCTCACCCAGAGTCAGAGACAAGATCGACGCCGACTCCGGCCAGGACGCAAACGCGGGCGACGCGGCAATCTGTTCAACCGTCACCGGCGAATCGCACACCGCAATCATGCCCTCCACCGAACCCAAACAGGCCAGTTGTTCAGAGGTGCAGAGAGTGATCGCGGGGTCAGGCATGAGCGGAGGGACAAGACATGTCGGGTGCCACGCACGGTCGCTGTGGACCGCCAGTGTCCTCGAACCAGGGGCAGCGGACAAGACACCGGCCAGTTAATACCCTCGAAAGTCGCAGTGAGCGATCTGCTCAGGCGGTCCCCAGCCCAGTACCGCCATGGGGCGAATGCCCCCACAATTCTCCCCCACCGCCCCGACCGTGCGTTGGACTCGCCCGGTCGCTATGCTGGCTGCCCACTCCCCGTGCGACCCGTTCGGACCCACCCCGTTCGTTCCCCTCCCGTCTGGCAAACGGCCCATGATCCTCAGCGGCAGCGAGATTCAGAACCGGCTCGGCTCGGACATCGTCATCGATCCGTTCACCGAATCCCAACTGAATCCCAACAGCTACAATCTGCGTCTGCACCACGAACTGCTGGTGTATGAGGAGATCGTTCTGGACATGCGGAAGCCCAACCGCTTTCGCCGCCTGGAGATTCCCCCCGAGGGGCTGGAACTCGAGCCGAAGCAGCTGTATTTGGGCCGCACGATCGAGCGGACCGAAACGCACAATCTCGTCCCGATGTTGGAGGGACGCTCCTCGATCGGTCGGCTGGGGCTGTTTGTGCATGTGACCGCTGGCTTTGGCGATGTCGGCTTCTGCGGGTTCTGGACGCTGGAGATGTACGCCGTCCAGCCGATCCGCGTCTATCCCGGCGTCGAGATCTGCCAGATCTTCTACCACACCCTGGAAGGTGACATCCGGGAATATCAGAGCAAAAAGTACCAACACAACACCGACATTCAACCCAGCCTGCTCTACAAAGAATTTCCACACCCCGAAGACCGCCAGCGCACGCTGTGGAAGGCCGATGAGACGAAGGGTCGTTAGACAAGTCTGCCCATTCGCCCGCGACCTGTGGTGCGGCCTCGGCGGACACGAACTCCAGCCGGTCGGACCGCAGTGGCGCGGTGGACGCCCCCTCTCCCCACTGTCTGTGTGACTTTTGGGGAGGACGTGGCTGTGGGGGAGAGGGGTCAGAAGCTCACGGCGCTTACTTTTCCCATGCACACACTACCGGACCTACCGGATGTGTGTGCGTCCCAAACGTCGGTGAACAAGAGGAGACTGCATCAGACCCACTCGATCCTCTGCGGTTCAACCACGAAATTCACGAAACACACGAAAATGAGGGGTGGGTTTCGGTCTAGTCGCCGCTGGATGGAGAACGCGGGTCTCTTTTCAAAGCAGCGCTCTTCCAGGCAGCGGTCTTGCCTTTTTCGTGTCTTTCGTGCTTTTCGTGGTTCCCATTCCTCCGTGAGTCTGGCGGGGATGCGATCACCGACGTTTCGGATGCACACGCCCCCCGCCATCGGGCGAACTCTACCGGATTTCGAACTGATCGCTCGATTGAAATCCGCCCCCGAATCCGCCACAATGCGCGATTCGGCCTGCCGCTGTGTGCGGTGGCTTCTCATTGTGCCGGTTTCGTCCTTCCAACTGGATGCGGCAGAACCTTGATCGAAGGATCAATCCATGGCCTATGCGCCCAACACGACCAACCCGATGACCAAGACCGATGTCCGCAAACTTCGCAAGAAGCGGCAGCGGCTGAAGAAGAAGCTGAAGTGTCGGTTTGCTCCAGACGGCGTCATTCCGCGTCCCGTGTACGTCGATTACAAGGACGTCAAACTGCTCAAGGGCCTGGTCGACCGCGAAGGCCGCATCCAGCCGCGTCGTCGCAGCGGCACCTCAGCCATCTTCCAGCGGGCTGTTCGCGAGGCCGTCATGCGGGCCCGCTTCATCGGCCTGCTGCCGTACGTCGCTGACGAATAACGGCATGCCAAGACTTCCGCGACACCGTCGCAAACAAGAAAGCCCAGGGGTTGCAACCTCTGGGCTTTCTTCATGGAGTGCCACCCCGATTCCGCTGCTCTTCCATTCCTCACCTCGCGACCTGCTATACTGCCAGCACCGAAATTGGCGGGAGGTGCCCCGCCGGAGAGTTGAGTCCCGCATCCGGGGAGAGAATGCCATGCAGTTGTTGCGAACGGTTCTGATCGTGGTTCTGGCAGTCCAGGGAGCGCAGGCCGCAGATGCCCCGCCGACGCCGACGCCGACGCCGAATCCGGAGGCGGTCGCCACGATCAAGGCGCTGGGCGGCAATGTGATGGCGATTGCCCAGAACGATCCGCGTCTGGATGTGACGCTGCACTTGGCGGACAAGGACGTGACCGATGAGGCCCTGCCCCAGGTCGGCAAGCTGGCCAACGTCGTGTGGTTGAATCTGGCTCGCACGAAGATCACCGATGCGGGTCTAGCAGCCATTCGCGACATGAAGACGGTCGAGCGGTTGCACCTGGAGAAGACCGCCATCAGTGATGCGGGTTTGGAGCATCTCAAGGGTCTGGAGAACCTGACCTACCTGAATCTGTATGGCACGCAGGTGACTGACGCCGGGCTGGTGCATCTGCATGGGTTGAAGAAGCTCAAGCGGCTGTTCGTGTTTGAGTCGAAGGTGACAGCGGAAGGGGTGGCCGCCCTGAAGGTCGCGATGCCGGAGTTGCAGGTGATTGCAGGGTTGGAGAACAAGCCTGCGGAACCGGCCCAGCCCGCCGAACCCGCCCAGCCTGCGGAAGAGAAGAAGTAGGGAGATGTGGGATAGGCTTCCAGCCTGTTGTCCTGTACTTGAACAATGACAGGCTGGAAGCCTATCCCACGGATCACAAACATCCTGCCGCATGAGGAAGGACCACCCCCTGAAGACACCAGTCCCCCGATCCGAGCGATCTCTGCCGCTGCGCTGCATCGGGCGGCTGGTGTGTGCGCTGTGTCTGGCAGGTGGGGAAGCTGCCGCCCTCAGTTCAGCCGAGCCCGCTCCCGACGTGATTTTCGCGGAGGTGTCGCAGGCTTTGGCCGATCTCTCCTCGAACGAATTCGCGCAGCGGCAAGCGGCCGAGCAGCGTCTGGTGGCCTGGGGTTCCCCCGCGTTTGAGCCGCTCGTGGCCGAATTAGACATCGCTCCTCTGGATGCCGGGCAGCGGATGCTGCTGATTCTCGAAAAAATTTGGTTGCAGACTCCCGAGCCGCAGTCCGACATTCTGGAACGCCAGCTGGAAACCCTGCGGCTGACAATCGGGCCCTACCAGCCCGCAGTGGAGCACATGCTGTTCGCCCATCACCGCTTGCGAGAGCAGCGGGCCTCGCGGGCGCTGCGGCGGTTGAATGCGATCGTGGAAACGGATGTGGATGAGCACGAGCTGGCACTCCTGATTCAGCTGGGGCTCCCGCTGCCGAACGAACCGCCGGAACGCATTGAACAGATCATTCTGCCACGCAGTTGGAAGGGCACGGAGGCAGACCTGTGGCATATCCAGCGGTTGGCGCATTTGAAGTATTTGTCGGTCTTTGTCATCGAGAATAACGGGATCAGTGTCGCCGCACAGTCTCGGATGCAGATCGGTTTTCCAGACCTGAGTGTCGTGGACCGCGCGGAGGTGTATCTGGGTGTCATCGGATCGCAGTACACCAACCCACAGGGATGCCAGGTGGTGAGCATCCAGTCCGGCAGCGCCGCAGAAATCGCGGGACTTCAGGTGGGTGACATGATCCAGCGAGTGGATGGGGTCCAGGTCACCAACTTCGCCGAGTTGGTCAACTCCCTCAAGACCAAACGCGGATATCAGTCGATTGAGATCCAGGTGAACCGCGAACCCGATTACCAATTCCCCAGCGACCCCTTCGAAGAGGGGCGGAAGTCCAAGCCCCTGATCCTGACCGCGATCGGCATCCCTTGGGAGGCGCGGCGTTTCCCGACCCCGCCGCCGCCGCCGCTGGCCGAATTGCTCCCTGTCCTGCCGTTCCCGGAGACACCGCCGCTCCCGGGATCTCCCGTGGAAGTTCCCGTTCAACGCTAGAATTCACCCGAGTCCCTCAGATCGGTGTGCGCCATCGGGTTTGCCTGACGTATGTTGTCTCTCGTTCATTGAGCGTGAAATGCGGAGACAGATTGGCGCGTCGATGCTCCGTCGGGAAGATCAGGTTCATGATCCACGCGTACGACGAAATCATGGACTTCATCGCTGCCGGAACGACGCCCGATGCGGTGGTCCGTTTCGAGCCGTCTCAAGGCACGAAGGATCTCGTGGCGGATTTAATCCATCAGGAAAAGACGACCGGCTTGACGCCGGAGGAGTCCACTGAACTCGAACAGTTCATGAACTTAGGATTGATCGATCAATTAGTGTCAGATTGTCGTGGATCGCTCTGCGATCCGACGTTGGTTTGCGGAGCAAACCACGACAATAGATGTTCGAGCGATCCTAACCCAACAACTCATACAGCGGTCGTCCGGCTTCCATCAGCGGGAACGGTCGGCCCTCGCGGTCGTGGGCGGTGAGGTCGTCGATGCCCAGGGCGTGGAACACGGTGCGGGCGATGTCTTCGGGGGCAGTGGGTTTGTCGGCGGGGTACTCGGCGTACTTGTCGCTACTGCCGTAGACCTGGCCGCCGCGCACTCCCCCGCCCGCCAGCAGCACCGACATGCAACTCGTCCAGTGATCGCGGCCCGCACCGCCGATGCCGCCGGAGCGCGGGTCGCCGATCTTCGGCTTGCGGCCCATTTCACTGGAGACGATGACGAGCGTCTCATCGAGCAGACCCCGCTCGTGCAGATCGGCCAAGAGCGTCGAGTACGGACGGTCGAACTCGGGCAGCAACTTGTCCTTCAAGCACCCGAAGTTATTCCCATGCGTGTCCCAGCCGCCGCCGCTCTTGCAGAGGCTGTCAAGTTCCTTGTTGGCTTTATAGAAGACGGTGATGAACGGCACGCGGGCCTCGACCATTCGCCGGGCGAGGAGGAACGACATCCCCATGATCCCGGTGCCGTAGCGTTCGCGGACCGCGACCGGTTCGGCCTGCAAGTCGAACGCCGCCTTCGTCTCGCGAGAGGTGAGCAGCGTGAACGCCTTCTGCTGGTGCTTACTGTAATTGCTGAGCGTGTCGGTGGCCTCGAAGGGGCGCTCGGCGCGGTCGATGGCGGAGAGTAACTCCTTCCGCTGGAGCAGATGCTCGATCGAGGTGCCGCCATCGAGCGACAGAGCCGGGGCCTGGAAGCTCAGCGGCTTCTCGCGCGAGCCGTCGATGAACACCGGGTCGTACTCGATCCCCAGCCGAGCTGCGAACTGACCGGGGCGGGTGTACTCGGGGGCTCCCTCCTTCTGCGGCAGCGTGATCGCCGAGGGCAGTGACGGATGCGGCGGCTTCTTGGCGGCCACCACCGACGCCATCGACGGCCAGTCGGTCGCGTACGGCGTCCTGGCATTGAGCAGCCGGTGAAACGTGGGGTCGGGAGCATGTCCGGTCAGGTTGTAGTAGTACCCCGCGTGGTGGTCGCCGGTCCCACGCCCATGATCCCCCAGCGACCGCACCACCGAAAACAGATGAGCCTGCCGGGCGGTCAGCGGCAGATGCTCGCACAGTTGGATCTCCGGGCTGGTCGTGGAGATCGGCTCGAAGGTGCCGCGATATTCGAGCGGAGCCTGCGGCTTCATGTCCCACGTATCGATGTGCGAGGCCCCGCCGCTGAGCCAGATCATGATGACCGACTTGGCCGTCTTGCGAGGAGCCGGAGCTGCGATCCCCGCCTTGCCCGCGCAGACGCCCATCCCCGCCGCGACGAGAAACGTCCGGCGGTTGTGGGGCAACGATCCACCGAGTGGCAGCAGCATGGGTGTACTCCGGCATCAATGCGTCTTGATGTGAGTGTAGCGATGAGGCAGGGCTGAGGGCCAGTGGAATGTGGTACGACATTGGGACGACAACGCCTCTCGTTTCTCCTAAACTACGCGGCCCGACGTTGGACCTGACACACGGACGCGAGACACAGTGGCACGGAAAGCAACGAAATCCTTACCGCCTTCGCTGGATGCGGAGACGCTCCAATTGGGGCGGGAGTTGTGGACGGCGCTGGATGACCGGCGACCGACGATCTTTGACCGCCGTTGGTGGCTCGATCATCTGCTCGAATGGGCGATGTCGGACCCCACGGTCAAGGTGCAGATGTTCCGATTTGTGGATGTCTTGCCGACCCTGAAGTCGAGCGAGTCGATCGCCCGGCACTTGCAGGAATACTTCGAGGACGTGCAGTCGCATCTGCCCCTGGCCGCCCGTCTGGCTCTCGAAGTTGGCGACGCCGATTCGCTGCTGGGCAAGGCGCTGGCCGTCAACGCCCGCAACAACGTCCGCAAGATGGCCGAGCGGTTCATCGCGGGCAGCAACGCCGATGAGGTGTACCAGAGCGTCAATCGGCTCAGGCGGGCGGGGCTGGCGTTCACGCTTGATCTGCTGGGCGAGGCCGTCATCAGCGAGCCGGAGGCCGAAGCCTACCAGAAGCAGTACCTCGACCTCATCACCACGTTGGCCCCGCAGACCGAGAAGTGGCCCGAGAACGATCACCTCGACCGCGACGAGTCGGGCTTCCTCCCCCGCTGCCAGGTCTCACTCAAACTCTCCGCCCTCTACAGCCAGTTCAAGCCGATCGACCCGGTCCGCAGCTCGAACGCCGTCAAGGCCCGGTTGCGACCGATCCTGCAAGCCGCTCGCGACAACGATGCTTACGTCCATGTCGATATGGAGCAGGCGTCGTATAAGGGGCTCACGCAGCAGATCTTCCGCGAAGTGCTGATGGAGGACGAGTTCCGCGACTGGTCCGATGTCGGCATCGTGATCCAGGCGTACCTCGCCGATGCGGAGGCCGACCTCCTGGCCTTTCGCGAGTGGGT
This sequence comes from Planctomycetota bacterium, assembly GCA_043743415.1. Lineage (GTDB taxonomy): Bacteria > Planctomycetota > Planctomycetia > Planctomycetales > Planctomycetaceae > TH-plancto1. The sequence continues at coordinate 11,079 of JAYTWO010000143.1, read as the reverse complement.
TGCCGAGCGCGGGACGCCGATCTCGATCCGCCTCGTCAAGGGGGCCTACTGGGATTATGAGACGATCCACGCCGGGTCTCGCGGCTGGAAGACGCCGGTCTTTCAGCAGAAGTGGCAGACGGATGCGAACTTCGAGAAGCTGACCCGCATGCTGTTCGAGGAGCGGACCTGGCTCCGGCCGCAGATCGCCAGCCACAACCTGCGGAGCCTGGCTCACGCCGTGACGTGCGCGAAACAATTGGGCGTTCCGAAAGACGCCTGGGAAATCCAGATGCTGTACGGGATGGCCGAGGGGCAGGCGGCCTTGTTCGCCGAACGCGGCCATCGCGTGCGGATCTACACGCCGTTCGGGGAGATGCTGCCCGGGATGGCGTACTTGGTTCGGAGGCTGCTGGAGAACACGTCGAACGACTCGTTCCTCAAGCATGCCTACGACCGCGACTTGCCGATTGATGAACTGCTGCAGAATCCGGAAGAAGTGGGAACCCGGATCGATGCTGAACGAAAGGCTGCTCCCGTGACTGTTGAGACATCCGTGACCACTCCCCTGCCCGAGTTCGTGAACGAGCCGTCGACCGACTTCAGCGTCCCGGAAAATCGGGAGGCGATGCAAGCCGCCGTCGAGGATGTGGCCGAGCAACTCGGGAACGACTACCCGCTGGTCATCAATGGTAAGGCCGTCGACACCCGCGCCCGGATCACCTCGAAGAACCCCTCGCACAAGAAGCAGGTCATCGGGACATCCGCTTCTGCCAGCCCAGATCATGCCGATCAGGCAGTCCAAGCGGCGCGACGTGCCTGGCGGCAGTGGTCGCGGACTCCGGCGACGCAGCGGGCCGATTACCTCGAAGTCATCGCGGCTGAGATGCGCAATCAGCGGCTGACGCTGGCTGCGTGGGAAGTTCATGAGTGCGGCAAGTCGTGGGCCGAGGCTGATGGCGATGTGGCCGAGGCGATCGACTTCTGCATGTACTACGCCCACTTGATGCGGGAACTCGATTCGCCGCTGCCATGTGATGTGCCCGGCGAAGAGAACGCCTATCTGTATCGCCCGCGCGGGGTGTGCGTGGTCATCGCCCCGTGGAACTTCCCGCTGGCCATCCTGTGCGGGATGACCGTGGCGGCACTGGTGAGCGGCAACACGGTGGTGATGAAACCGGCGGAGCAGTCGATCGTCATCGCGGCTAAGTTCATGGAGATCCTGCGCGATGCCGGGATTCCGGACGGCGTGGTGAACTACCTGCCGGGAGTCGGCGAAGAGGTCGGCCCAGCCTTGGTCTCGCACCCCGAGGTCGACATCATTGCCTTCACCGGATCGCGTCCGGTCGGGCTGTCGATCAACAAGTTGGCCGCCGAAACCGATCCCCGACAGCAGGGCGTGAAGCAGGTCATCGCCGAGATGGGCGGCAAGAACGCCATCATCGTCGACGAGGACGCTGACCTCGACGAGGCCGTCGTGGGAGTCATTCAGAGTGCCTTCGGCTACAGCGGGCAAAAGTGTTCCGCCTGCTCGCGCGTGATCGTCCACAGCTCGGTCTACGAGGCGTTTCTTAAGCGGCTGCAACCGGCGGTGGAGGCCCTGATCGTCGGCCCGGCAGAAGACCCCGGCACCGTCCTTGGCCCCGTCATCGACGAGCAGGCTCAGAAGCGGATCAACGACTACATCGCCTTGGGCATCGAAGAACACCGAGTGATCGCCTCGATCGACATCAAGTCCCTGGCCAAGGAAGGTTACTTCGCCGCCCCGCATGTCTTCGCCGATGTGCCGCACGACGCCCGTATCGCCCAGCAGGAAATCTTCGGCCCGGTCCTGTGCATCATCAAGGCCAAAGACTTCGACGAGGCCATCGACTTCGCCAACCAGACCGACTACGCCCTCACCGCTGGCGTCTACAGTCGCAGCCCCAAGAACCTCGACATCGCAAGACAGGAGCTGCAAGCCGGGAACCTGTACCTCAACCGCCCGATCACCGGAGCCCTGGTCCAGCGGCAACCGTTTGGCGGATTCAAGATGTCCGGCATCGGGTCGAAGGCTGGTGGCCGAGACTATCTGCTCCAGTTTCTGATCCCGGTGAACGTCACCGAGAACACCCTGCGGCGCGGGTTTGCTCCGCCCGCAAAGGGGAAGAAGGCGTAGTCAGGCCCTGTAGCGGTCTTTGACGTGTCCGACAAAAGTCCCGCCACCGGGCTTGCCCCGGTGGTTCCCGCGCTTGTGCGCTACGAAAGACCAACGAATATCGAGTCGCGCACCAGCGAGGGAACCACCCCGACAAGCGGAGTGGCGTTTTGTCGGACACGTCTTGACTTAGGATCAGGCCCGAAATAAGTTCCGAGATTCACCGTAGGACGGACTTCTAGTCCGTCCCGCAAAAGACGGACTGGAAGTCCGTCTTACGTTCTGCAAATCTGCCTTTTATTCCGGGACAACTCCTTACCCGAATTGGCTCCGGACAATTTTCTGCGGAACCAGCCCCGCGTCACTGAGCCATCGCATGTCACCTACCGTTGCTCGCGATGGCTCCTATTGATTGTTCTTCTTCTCCCGCGAAGAGGAACGAATCCATGTCCACGTCACACATCCGGACGGAGAGGCCAAGTTCTGGCTGACACCGCAGGTCGTTCTCGCGAATCATACGGGATTGTCGGCGAAGCAGTTGAGTGAAGCAGTTGAGTGAAGCGAAAGCAATCGTGTTGGCCCACATCGAGGAGATCCGAAATGCCTGGAACGAACACTTCGGCAGTTGAAGTCACACAGGTCTCCCGGCACGGGTTCTGGCTGCTCCTCGGTGGGGAGGAGTTGCTGCTTCCCTTTGTCGACTTTCCGTGGTTCAAACAAGCCACCATCGAGCAAATGACCGATGTCGAGTGGCCCAGCCCCGATCACCTGTACTGGCCCCAACTCGATATCGATTTGGCGGTCGAATCGATTCGCCATCCGCAAAGGTTCCCTTTGTTGTCGGGAATCCATTCGAAATCAATCGTGCTTGGAAACGAAGTCACCGGCTGAGCGAGAAACTCTCCGCTCCGCCTTCGCCTTCGCGTCGCAGCTAAACGGGTGTTCGGCGGTGTTTCGTACTCATGGCGATTCTTGGTATCCTGTCGGTCGATCGGTTTCTGGCCCACAGTTGTTGGAGAGAGCGTGATGAGGACGAATCAGTGGCATGCGGTTCTGGCGAGCGGGCTGTGGCTCGCGGCCGGATGTGGGAGTCAGCCAGCGCCCGGTACGCCGGGGACGACTCCGCCCGCCGTGGTGGCTGCTCCCGTCGTCACGACTCCGGCCACTCCGGAGGCGGTCCCGATGACACCGGCTCCAGCTCCGGTGGCAGAGTCGCCGCTGCCGACGATTTCACTGGGTGGCCCCTCGACACCGACGGCGGGAACGGAGCCTGGCTCAAAGCCCACGCCCGCGGTCACGGAAGCCAGTACCCTCGAACGACGGCGGCTCATCGTGGCGGCGATGGACGGGATTCAAGTCATTCTCGGCAGTTGGAAGGGCACGACCGATAAGCAGGTCGGCGACTTCAAGGCCCTCGACACGCCGAACTGGGTGTGGGATTTCCGGACCGAGCGCGGGCAACCCGCTCTCGTGATGAAGTCTGAGAAGAATCTGTATGTGACCGAGGCTCGACTGACGTTCCTGCCCGATCGCCAGATCTACCAGATGGTGGCCCAGGACAAGGACGGGAAGGCCCGCACCCTCGAAGGGGAGTTCACCTCGCCCGTGGAGGAGTTCGAAGGCGATGACCGCCGCGTGCATCGCAAGTTCAAACTCCAACTCACCGAAGTCGGCGACGCCAAGGACGCCCTCAAGCTGACGCTGAATCAGCAGGACAACAACCGCTACCTGATGGAAGTCGAGAAGAAGAAAGGGGGCCGGTTCCAGCGAATCGTCACGGTCGGGACGCAGCGGGAGGGGTCGTCGTTCGCCCTCAGTGACACCGATTATAAGGACAAGACCTGCGTGATCTCCGGCGGGCTGGGCACGTCGCAGGTGAGCTACAACGGCAAGTCGTACTGGGTCTGTTGCAGCGGCTGCAAGGCGGCGTTCGACGAAGAACCCGCCCGCTGGGTGGCGGAGTTTGAGGCGAAGCTGAAGGAAAAGGAGATGGCGAAGCCGGGTCTGTAATGCGGAATTCATTCCGTTTCGAGCGGCTCACGATGGCGGGTGCGGGTGTGCGAGCCGTTCCAGAATGGGTGTGAAGAGCATCGCCAGCCTCCCGATTCTTCATGTTCCTGTCCTCGATCTTCCTGGGTCACCAGACCATCGGATATTTGCGCAGCATGCGCAGATTTCAGACATGAGTCGTACAGATCGGTGAACGCAAACAACAATCGGAGACGCATTCGCTGTCGGGTTGACTCAACATGACTGTGACATGAACGTCTGCGGAATGAACTCGATTCGCTCACGGTCGAGTGAACTGATCCAGCGTCTCCCAGGAACGGAATGAATTCCGTTCTACTTCACAGAAATCCCTCCGCATGCCGGTGCTCCTGGAAATCTTGACCGGTCCCGATCAGGGGAAGACCTTTCCCCTGGAAAGCGAACTGCTGCACATCGGTCGGGGAGCGGACAACGGCATCATCCTGAGCGACCCGCAGATCGGCGACTTTCACGCCAGCGTCTCGCAGCAGCAGGGGCGGCTGTCGCTGTATGCGAACGAAGCGAACCAGATTCAGGTGGCGGGGGCTTTGGTCCCGGGCCAGCAATGGGTGCCGGTGCCCTTCGACGCCAAGATTCATCTGGGGGGCCAGACCGAGGTGCGGGTCGTCCACGCTGAGAAGCTGACGGTGCCAGTGGCCGAATCGCCATCGACCGCTGAGCGCCGCCGCACGCCGCCGAAGAAGGAGTCGAAACGCCAGGTCGCCCGTCCGATCACCTCGCGCGGGGGCGAGGCCGTGGTACAGATGGGGGCAGACGGGAAATTTCCGGAGCTGGCTCTGATGGCGGGTACCGGTCCCGCGAAGCCGAATCGCAAGCCGAAGGAATCCAACCCGGCCTTGTTGTTCACGATCCTGGCCGCGAGCTGCCTGAGTTCGGCGGGGCTGCTGCTGGTCGACTTTGAGACATCGACTGTCACCTCCCGCGAGGATCAGGCGTTCACCCGCTCCCAGTTGGCCAAATTCTATGGCACCGATTCGGCTCAACTGGAGCCGTATCAGAAGCTGTTGCGGCAAGCGTCGGTCGAATACTCGCAAGGCAACACTGCCGCCGAGCGCCAGTTGCTGAAGCAGGTGCTGGCTCTGCTCAACTCGGTCGACGCCTCCGCCCCGGACAATCTGAACGGGCTGACCGGGCGTCAATTCAATCTCGGGAAGGCCAGCGACCAGGAGTTGGAAAAGTTGTTGCAACAGGTCTTGAACTGACCGATCGCTCCGCGACGGTGCGTTCTGGCTGGCCTCAGATCGCTGAAAGCAGACGGCTGCGAGCGTCTCCACCGACTCGGTAAGCTCGGGAGACTGCTCAATCCCGAATTTGACGGGTTAGTGAATGTTTGAAGATTCTTGCTTCAGGGGATTTTCGAGGGCATTGACGCGACGCTACAATCCAAACCACATCGGAAGCAGTTGATGAACTGTTTCCTCCTCTCCTTTCATGTCTGCTGTTGTCACGGAATCACTGGATGTCCACGGAACATCTGCCGAGTCAAGGATTGACTTCGGTTACAGAAAACACCCTCGTACAGGATGTCGTCCCCCCCACTCACTGTTCCAATGGGGAGGCGGCTCCGCCACCTAATACGGAACCGGCGACATGCGCGGTGGTGTCGAGTGAACCGGTGCCGAGTGAACCGGTGCCGAGTGAACCGGTGCCAGCGGAACCCGCGACGGAGGCGACTGCCCCGCGTGTCCGCCTGAACCCGACACCGGACCCCTCACTGTTCAAGGCGGTCCCCTCGCTCAATCCGGGCGAGAGCGCTCGGGTCGACATGGATGCCCTCATTGAGGAGCAGGTCGCTCGGGAGCAGAAGGCCAAGGCCGAAGCCCCCGCCCCGCGCGTCGAGCCGATCGAGATTCCCCGCACTGAGGCGCTGGAAGGCGACCTCGAAGCCGAACTCACCGCCGTCATGCAAAGTGGCGAGGTCGCCTCGGGCATCGCAGCTGTCGCTCCGGTCCCGCATGCCGGTTTGGCCAGCGAGGAAGTCGGCCTGATTCAAGGGACCAAAGTTTCCGGGATCATTCAGTCGCTGAACGGGGATGACGTGTTCATCGACCTCAAGCAGCGCATCCCCGGTGTGGTCAGCTCGCGCCAGTTCTCACCCAAGCGGCCTCCGGTCGTGGGCGAGCCGATCGACGTGATCGTCGCCAAGTTCGACGACGCTGCCGGACTGATTACCTGTAACCTGCCTCGCAGCACGAGCAAGGTCACTGGTGATTGGGACGCTCTGCAAGTCGGCATGGATGTCGAGTGCATGGTCACCAAGACCAACAAGGGCGGTCTGGATGTGACCGTCAGCTCGATTCGTGGCTTCATGCCCGCCAGCCAGGCTGACATGGGCTTCGTCGCCAATCTCGAAAGCTTCATCGGTCAGAAGTTCCGGGTGCGGATCACCGAAGTCAATCCGGCCCGTCGCCGTCTTGTGGTCAGTCGCCGGGCGCTCCTCGCGGAAGAGCGCGAGGGCATCCGCGAAGAGCTGATGAAGAACCTGCAAGTCGGCCAGACGCTCACCGGACGGGTCAAGACTCTGAAGGAGTTCGGAGCCTTCATCGACCTGGGCGGGATGGATGGCTTCCTGCATGTCGGCCAGATCAGTTGGGTGCGGATCAAGCATCCCAATGAAATCCTGACGGAAGGTCAGTCGGTCGATGTCAAGGTGCTGACGATCGATCCCGAGACGGGCAAGATCAGCCTCGGCATGCGACAGTTGTCGGGCAATCCGTGGATGAACGCGGAGAGCAAGTACATCAAGGGCACGACCGTTTCCGGCAAGGTAACACGCGTCGAGCCGTTCGGGGCGTTCATTGAACTGGAGCCGGGGATCGAAGGGTTGGTCCACATCAGCGAGCTCGACCACAAGCGGGTCAAGCGCGTCGAGGACATCCTGAATGTCGGTCAGACCGTCGAGGTCCAGATTCTGGAAGTCGAGCCGTCCCGCAAGCGCGTCAGCCTGTCGACGAAGGCCCTCAAGGTGAATCCGGACGCGGTCATTGCAGAGCCGGAACCCGCACCGGGCGGCGAGCTGTTCCAGCGGAAGCGGCGTGGCGACCTGAAGGGTGGAACCGGAAAGCCGGGACAGAGTGGCATGTTCGGGAACCCGGGCGACTTCTAAGGCGAGCGGTCCGTGGAATAGGCTTCGAGCCTGTCAGAGTGGTAAGGCGAGCAGCAAATGAGAATCGACCGATCAGCCGGAACGCGCTAGCGTCCGGTTTCAACCGTGGGCTAGCGCCCTGCGGCTGATCACTGGTGATTCCTCTCGTGCCGCTCGCCTAAGTCAATGACAGTCTGGAAACCCTACCCACGAGCCTGTCCCTCCATTCTTCGGCACTCCACGTCCCCTTTTCGCTGTACCGGTGTGCGTTCGCTCGACTTCAGATTGACCCCGCTGCACCGGCGGTGACAATGGAATAATTCGGCTCGCGAGGCTGCTGAAACTGTACGACGGACTTCCGAGTCCGTCGCCCTCCTCAACTCTCAACGATCCCCCCATGATTGCGAAGCTCATCCCACTGGATGGTTCGCCGCCCCTCCTGATCATCCGCGAGGTGACTCTGGTGGGGCGGAAAGGGGGAGAGTGCGACATCGCTTTGGAACATCCCAGTATTTCCAAGCTGCATTGTGCGATTGCCCGCACGGACGGATTGCTGTTCGTTCGCGATCTGGGCAGCACCAACGGGACCAAGGTCAACGGTCAGCGGGTCACGCGTGGGGCTCTGCTGCCGGGCGACGAGTTGACCTTTGCGAACATTAAGTTCAAAGTGTTCCTCGGCCCCGGCGAGATGCCCGCCAAGCCGAACGACCACACCGAAATGCTGATCATCCCGGTCCGTCCCGGCGAAGACGATTACGCCCCGCTGCCGGTCGAATTCGACGACGAGCCGGAGATCGAAAGCGATGTCCGCCTGCTGAGTGACTCCGGAATCCTCTGATCTCGAGTCCCTTTGATTGAGGACGCCATGACTCTGCGGTTTGAAATGGGCGTCGGGTTATTCGGGAGGGCGAAGCTCCTGCTGAGCCGCGATTCAGGAACAACGTCCACTCGTGCGTGCGGCTCGGCAGGTGCCTCGCCCTCCCGGTCGACAGGGGGCCGCTGCCGTAGGCCCAATCACGTGCTATGGATGCTGCTCCTCGGCGGGTGGCTCGTCTTTGCCGGGGCACCTTCCCTGTGCCAGGCCAAGGAACCCGAAGTGACCAACATCGAGTACGCCCGCGTCGACGGACAGCCGCTGCTCCTCGACCTGTATCTGGCCCCCGCAGCTGAGGCCGCCCCCACTCCACTGATCATCTGGGTCCACGGCGGCACGTGGCGGGCAGGGTCGAAGGCCGATGTCCCGATCCAGGCTCTGGTCGCACGCGGCTTCTCCATTGCCAGTGTCGACTACCGCCTCTCCCCGGTGGCCCGCTTTCCGGCTCAGGCCCACGACATCAAGGCGGCCATTCGCTTCTTGCGGGCCAATGCCGCGAAACACCGCTTCGATCCGCAGCGGTTCGTCATCGCGGGCTCCTCAGCCGGTGGTCATCTGGCTGCGCTCGTGGGCGTTAGCAACGGCCACCCAGAGTTGGAGGGCACCGTTGGCGAACACCTCGCCGTTTCGTCCGATGTGCAAGCCATCGTCTCGTTCTTCGGCGCGTCGAACCTCAATACGATCCTCGCCCAGTCCACGCCCCACGGCCTCAGCGTCCGCCTGCCCGCGCTGCAACTGCTCCTCGGCGGTCAACCCACGGAACAGCCTGATCTGGCGAAACTCGCCAGCCCCGTGACGCACGTCGACGCCCACGATCCCCCGCTGCTGTTGATCCACGGCGACCAAGACCCCCAGATGCCGATCAACCAATCGCACGAACTCGAAGGGGCCTACAAACAGGTCCGGCGCCCCTGCCAGTTCGAGGTGATCTACGACGGAGCGCACGGCGGGCCACTGTTCTTCGACGCGACACGATTGGAACTGGTCGAGAAGTTTCTGCGCGAGTCGCTCCGCTGAACGCAGGAACCAGGAGTGCCGTCTTTCGCTCCGCGAAAGAACGTCCTTTCGCGGAGCGAAAGGCGACACTCCTGCCAGTGAATGATGCGCCGGTTCGAAGGCGGCATGATCCTGGGTACGGACTTTAGGCGAGTGGCGAGCGGCCAGTGGAATCTGACCCGCCACACTTCTTCCGAAGTCTCTGAAGACTTCGGAAGGCTTTTGGTACGCGAAGTCTGGCCGCTCACCTGGGTGAGCCCACTGGCCAGCGGAAATGAACTCGCCTTCCATCCATCCATCCCGGCTCTTCTGAAAGAACGCCACCAACTTCAGCACCGGACTCTTCCAGTCCCGCTCCGTCGTGTCCATCCCTGGCCTCCTTGCCCTCTGAAGTCTCTCCCCCCAAACTACCTCCACACACTGGAACAGATCTCCTTCCATCACCAACCCCAGCTTCAACACATTTGCGCAGGCCAGTCCCACCCTACATCCCACTTTTGTCGTGTGAAACTATGAAAGCCCTTCGTCTTAACCAGCCCAAGCAGTTCGAACGCATCGACATCCCCGAACCGAGTGCCCCCGGTCCTGGTGAGGCTCTGGTGCAGACGCACGTCATGGGCGTCTGCGGGACCGACCTCAGCGGGTATCTCGGCAAGATGCCGTTCTTCAGTTACCCGCGGATTCCGGGGCACGAATTGGGGGTGCAGGTGCTGGCCGTCGGCGAGGGAGTGACCAACGTCCGGCCCGGCGACCGCTGCTCGGTCGAGCCGTACATCAACAATCCCGACAGCTTCGCCAGCCGTCGCGGAGCGGGTAACTGCTGCCAGAATTTGCAAGTTCTTGGCGTGCATCGCGACGGGGGGTTGCGGTCGCGCTGGACTCTGCCCGCACGCAAGTTGCACAAGTCGGAGAGCCTCAGCTATGAGCAACTGGCCCTGGTCGAGACGCTGGCGATCGGGTGTCACGCCACCGATCGCGGGGGGCCGAAACCGGCGGAGCATGTCCTAATCATCGGGGCCGGGCCGATTGGTCTCGCAACATTGGAGTTCACCCGCCTGAGCGGGGCGATCATCACCGTGATGGACATGGTTCTGTCGCGACTGGAGTTCTGCCAGAAGCAATACGGCGTCGAGCATACGATCGTGTTCAAGGGGGACAACTCCGAACTCGATCAGATGAAGCAGATCACTGGCGGCGAGTTCTACACTGTCGTGACCGATGCCACCGGCAACGCCAAATCGATGGCCAATGCGATTCACTACGTGGCCCACGCGGGGACACTGGTCTACGTCGGCATCACCACGGACGCGGTCTCGTTCCCGCATGTCTGGCTGCACGCGCGCGAGATGACCCTTAAGGGGAGTCGCAATGCCCTGCCGGGTGACTTCCACAAGATCATCAAGCTGATCGAGCGCGGCACGATCAACACCGCTCCGTGGATCACGCACCGCACGCACTTCGATCAGGTGATCGATGTCTTCGAGACCTTCACCCGGCCCGAGACCGGCGTGATCAAGGCGGTGATCCAGGTGGAGTGACCCCCCATTACTCAGCAGCCAACAACTGGGGCAGCATCGGGATACGCCGCCTGGCTTCTGCCACAACTGGTGCATCTTGCCCACCTTCCTGAGCGCGCCATCCGATTCGCCTCCCGATGCTCCCCGCCTCGCGGCGACGCAGTTTCAGTCAGCGACAGGCCGGAGAACGTCTGCCTGAAGAGGACTTGCACCTCTCCGTCCATGTTCACTCACCAACGCACCCTCTTGTGGCTACGCCGCCCAGACACTCAAAGCAGCAACCGGGGCACCCGCCGTACGATGGACATCCCTGACGCGCCCGACAGGAGGGGGTGGGGCGTGGTAGATCTTGTTGGATTTTCAGGTCTGTTGGATTGGGTTTTTCTGGCGGTTGGTCTGAGTGGTTGAGTGGTTGGGTGGGTGGGTGGGTGAGGACTCCTTG
>JAYTWO010000142.1:0-6522 GCA_043743415.1 Planctomycetota bacterium | reverse complement strand
ACACTCTTCGGCGAGGCGGCCTCTGCACCCTGAAGGGGTTCTACTTCGCGGTGGAGGAGCGTTTATCAACCGGGAAACGGCCTAAAACACAGGCCGCTGAGCCACCGCACGTGCCATCTCCCCATGATCTTGTACTTCATGATCTTGTGATCCTCCGTTCATCCGATCCTCGCAAATGGACGCATGAGGGGCAGTGATTCAAGACAAATTCACAAGATCATGCAGTACAAGATCATGACTCCAAGATTATGGGAAGGGACGCTTGGGGGGCTGGGGAGTTAGCCCCGAGTTGAGGCCTCGCCTGCAGGCAGACGCGTTGTACAACCCCTGTAGGGTTGGGCTGCTCGGGCCACGTTTCCCAGGGGGCACTCCTGCGTCGCGACCCTGGGCTGTGATGTGAAACCCCTTCGGGGTATGGAGATGGCCCACAGTGCGTCTCGCACTCGAGAACTCCGACCCCGGCGGGGCAACGCCGTGAAGGATCTCCGCGAAGTGTTTCCCCCACTCATTCTCCCACTGTCGGGACGATCATCATGAGAACCGATCCTGAAACCCGCCCGCGTGACTCATTCAGGCGTTGGTGCCAACTGACTCGGGTGTGCCTGCTCGTCGTCGGGCTGGTGCTGGCCTCCTGCGGACCCGTGGCTGCGCAGGGCCACAAGTCGGGCCTGCCTGGGCTGCTCGACAAATTCTTCTCGCCGGTAGCTCCGGAAGTGGCTCTCAGGGATCGTCTTCTGACCCCGGCGGATGCGCCGTTGGCGGTGACTCGTCAGTTCGTGCGGCTCTACATCACGAACGCGTATGACCCGTCGGGGGTCCGCTACCTGGCGATCAAACTCGGGTTTCGGAACAGCGGGGACACCGATGTCACGATCAACACCAAAGCCAGCCAACTCCTGGTCGGGAACGACGAGTTTCTGCGGGTGCAGGTGAAGGCAGAATTGCAGGGCATGCCCCTTGACCTCCCCGGAGAAATCTCCACGGACGTGGAAAGGCAGCAAGGCCCCAGCCCACTGACCGTGAAGGCGAAGGGCAAGGCCGCCAAGGCTTGGCTGGTGTTTGCCAAGCTCCCTCGGACTCGCGACCTGCCGCCGCTGACGTTGCGGCTCGACACCTCGGCGGGAAAGATCGAGATTGATCTGACGCGGATCGAGAACGAGGCGTTGACTTCCACGCTGGAGCGGATCGGGCCTTCGGGGCGGATCGGCTTAGCTCGGATCACGGGGGAACTCAACGTCATCAATGCTCCGCACTTCGCGAAACTGATGACGGGGTATGCGGAACTGGGAGTGTCGCGGCTCGTCATCGCGTTCGACAAGGACAGCCGGATCGGCGACGAACTCACCAGTGAATGGCTCATCAACGGACCGGAGTCGGACAACGACCGGTTGCAGTTTTTCCCCCAGTGGTCGGGACTTGTGCGGGGTGTCGTCCTGGCCAATGTACCGGGCCAGAACGATGAATCCGGAGAGGACAACGTCGCCCATAGCGAAGCCGAAGCCGTTCAGAAAGTGACCCGCGACTTCATTCCCGGACTCGACGCGGCCACGTTGCAGCGTGAAGTCCGGTCGGGCCACCCGCTCTTTCAGCGAGCCATTCTGCTCAACGCCGGGGACGCGATGGCGAATGACGACTGTGACAGCGTCCTCCGCTATTTGAAGTCCCCCGAACGCGAGATCCGCCACGCGGCCATCCAGTCGCTGAGAGCGGCTGTGGCTCCGCAGGCGATCACAGCCCTGGAGGAGATCGTGCGGGCGGAATCGCGCGAGGAAGCGGCCCTGGCCTTCCGGTCCCTCAATGTGTCACAGCAGACCCCCGCTCATGCCTTGGCCCTCGAACTCGCCAGCGATCCTGCGATTCAAAAGAACATCGGTCTACCCATGCTCCTACGGATCATTGGAGACGAGAGACAGGAGCGCTGGATCCCCTTCTCGAAGCAGGCGTGGACGAGTCCCGACCCCATCGTCCGACTCATCGCTCTGGACAATCTCTTGCACATGGTGAGCGAGGATCGACTTCCCCTGTTGCAGGCCGCACTGACCGACAAGTCTGTACAGATCCGCGACCGGGCTTTCCAGGCGTTGGTCGCCCGCCGCTCGGCAGTAGAGCAACCGCTGTTCGTGGAAGAGGCGTTGCGACGGGTGAAGCTGGGACTGAAAGATTCCGACACACTGACCGCCCTCCGCGAAATCCGCGACCCGGTGGTGTTGCCGCATCTGTTGAAGTGGATCGATGCCCACCCGAGCGAGATGAGTTTGGTGAGTGCCTATGTCGAGATCGGTGGCACAGCCGGTCTGGACGAGATGGTTGAGCGTTATCCGCGATTTCCGATGGAGACCAAGTCGTACCTGTTGCGTGCCTTGTCAAAGGCCAGGCATCCCGAGAGTCGCCGATTGGCGGTCGCAGGACTGCTGTCCGAGGACACGGACTATCACGAACTCTGCCAGACGCTGTTGATCGAAGCGGGCGACGCGGAGGCGGCCTCGGCGTTCGTCGAGGCCATGGGCCAAGCCTTGGCGAAATCCGATTCCAACCGCAGCGAAGCGCTGGCCCGCTGTCTCGGAATCATGGGTGGGCCAGCCTCCTTGCAAGCCCTCGAAGCGATGCAGGCCAGCGGCAACCTCGGCCAGAAGAAGCTGGCCACGACGGGACTCGCCTACCGGCAGTACAACTCTCCCGTCAACTCCTGGTTGCAAGCCGCGAACCAAAAGAATCAGCAGAACGACTTCGAGGGGGCGATCGAGCTGCTGAACTACGCCATCGAAATCGATCCCACCTCGGGCCGCATCTACAACGCCATCGGGTACGCGCAGCTGCGGATGTCGAAGGGAGCCGAGGCCAAGCCCAACTTCGAGAAGGCGCTGAAACTCACCCCAGAGGATCACAATCCGCTGACCGGGATTGCGATCTGTCTGGCCTTGGAGGGCCGTTGCGAGGAGGCAATCGCGATAGTCGACACGCCCCTTCTGATTTTCAAGTATGGCGAGCAGCAGGTCTATCTGTACAACGTCGCGTGCGTGTACGGACGCTCGATCGAACACCTCCTCAAGGATCCCACCGTGGCAGGCACGGACCAGAAGTTGAGTGACTACCGGAAGAAGGCGATCCTGTTTCTGCAAGCGTCGGTCCAGAAGGGATTCGAAGATCTGGAACTGCTGGCCAGCGATTCCGATCTGGCCTACCTCCGCGAGATGCCCGAGTTCAAGCAGCTCCCCAAGCTGATTCAGGAGCGGCAGCTGCGGTAGCCGCCCCGTCACGACAAAATGCTTGTATTGGAGTCCAGCCATTCGGGAACCGTCCCGGAATAAGATGCGGATTTGCCAAATGTAAGACGGACTTCTAGTCCGTCTTTGAATGGACGGACTGGAAGTCCGTCCTACGGCGAAAACCGGAAACTATTCCGGGACTGTTCCTAGGCTGCTCCGGTGCAGGCTGAAGAGAATCTCCCCATGACTCATCGGACTCACACATCCTTCCCATCGGCGATGCCCCGGCAGACCTGCGGACTCGTTTGGCTCCTGTCTGTCTTGGTCATTTCATTCGGTGCTGTCCCCTCACACGGCGAGGACTCCGCCAGACCGGCCCCATTGGCACTGCGTTCGGTTCAGCTCCCCGAGGAAGCCGGCCACCCGATCGATCGCTGGCTGGGGACCACGCAATCGCCAGTGATCGAGGACGCCGTCTTCGCGCGTCGGGTCTCTCTCGATCTGACGGGACTGCTCCCCGCGCCGGAGCAGTTGCAGGTCTTCGTCTGCGACCCGGCTCCCGGCAAGCGCGAGGCTCTCGTGCGTGATCTGCTCGGAGACGATCAGCTCTATGCCGATCACTGGATCACGTTTTGGCAAGACTTGCTGCGCGATGGCAAGCTCGATGTCGGTTCGACCGATGTGTTCCAGCCGATCACGGTCTGGCTGCGACAGACCTTGGAGGCCAACACCGCGTACGATGCGATGGCGCGCGAGCTGGTCAATCCGACCGACCTCGAAGCGCGTGGGTTGCTGGATCGCACACTGGTGATCCTTGCCACGGAATTCGGACGCTGCTCGCTGGGGCGCGGCGGGAACTCGTGGACCAAGCTGGAGAAGTCGAATCAGTACGGCGTGCATGGGCACTTCGCGGGAGCAGCCAGTCTGCTGATGTGGGGCGGCGGGATCAAGCCGGGTGTGGTCGTGGGGAAGACAGCCGACGAGTTCCCCTGTGAAACGGTCGAACGTCCGGTCTCGATTTCGGACCTGCACGCCACGATTTACAACCGCCTGGGCATCGCTCCCGACTTCCACGTCGAGGTCGAACGCCGTCCGTTCCATGTGACCAAGGATGGGCTGGGGAGGCCGATTGAGGAGATTCTGGGTGAGATCAGTTCGTAGCATAATTCGTCAGAATTCTGTCGTCCAGACGGGCAGCGCTGTCGACGCCTCTCCGATCGTTCGGAGGCATCCCAGCGCGACCTGTGGAGGGCCACCCCCGTGTTCCAAGTCGCCAAGACGCGATGACGCCAGGAGGACTTCTGGCCCCGTCGATGCCGTGACTCACGACCTCACATTTGCTTCACTCGCATACAGTCGGGACTTGAGTCGTGCAGACTACACAAGCGAGGGCACCACAGGGGCGAGCCCGGTCGCGGTCATTTTTGAGAGCCTGTTCCATGCACATCCCTCACACGATCACCAGCTTGGATGGTCACACACGCGCGGTGATTGTCCCTTCTCTCGGGTTCACCTGCATTGAGTTCATCACGCAGGCGGGTGGACAACCCGTGTCTGTCCTCGACAGTGAGCCCGACATCCTCAGCGGGAACTGCCGCCCCGGTCGCAGCGGGATCCCGATCCTGTTCCCGTTCCCCAACCGCATTTGCCACGGGCGGTTCTCGCATCGCGGGAAGGTGTATGAGGTGCCGCCGCCCGCCTGGTTCCCGCAGACGATACACGGGTTCTGCGTCGATCGGGCCTGGCGGGTCATCGACTCCACGCCCCACAGCCTGACCGGCGAGTTTCTCTTGAGCCGGGATGCCCCGGAGCGTCGAAAGCAGTGGCCCGCCGATGCCCGGCTGGTGGTGAAATATACGGTGGAATCGGCTCGACTCCGCGCGGACATCACGGTGGAGAACCCCGACTCGGTCCCCTTGCCGTGGGGGTTCGGGACGCATCCGTACTTCCAGCTGCCACTGGGAACCGGGCATCCGCCGGAGAGTTGTGTCATCCGCGCGGCAGCCTCACAGCAGTGGGAACTCGATCAATGCTTTCCGACGGGCCAGCGAGTTCCGGTGCCGGCCGAGAAGGATCTACGCTCCGGCTGGAGGTATGGGACATGCTCACTGGATGATGTCTACACGGACCTGACACCGATCAACGACTCGATCGTGCAGGTCATCGATGACCCCGTCTCCCAACTGCGGATCACCCAGCGCAGCTGTGAGGCGTTTCGCGAGTTGGTGGTGTTCACGCCGAAGGACCGGGCGGTGATCTGCCTGGAGCCGTATACCTGTACGACCGATGCCGCGAATTTGCAGTCGCGGGGACTCGATGCCGGGTGGCGGGAACTAGCACCCGGCGAGAGAACTTCGCTCTGGTTTGAGATCGAGGTCTCCCCGTGGGAGTTCCGCCTTTAGGCAGCTCTGCGAGCGACCCCAGAGCAGCCTGAAGGCTGGACTCCAACACTACTCGTTCATCTGCCCCTTGATGATCCGCTGCGTCTCCTCCCACTTCGTATCGAGCAGCTTCACGTACTGCTCCGCCGTCAACAGCTTGGCGCTGGTCTCGAAATTGTAGAGCCAGCCGCCGCCGTACCCATCGGTGTTGATCGCCGAGGGATCGTTCAGCACCACCGGGTTGAAGTCGAGGATTTTCCCCTCAGCCGGGGCGTACAGTGAAGAGACCGCCTTGGAGCTTTCGATCTGGCCGATTTCCTGCTTCTTGCGGATGGGGGTGTAAGGATCGATCGACCAGTCGAGGAAGTACACGTCCTGCAACATCCGCACCGAGTACGCCGTGAACCCCACCCGGAACCCACCGGCTGCGGTTTGCAGCCACAGATGGTTATCGGAGTACCAGCGGTCCGTGGGGATGCGGGCTTCGTATTTGCCCATCATGAAAATCAGCGGTTCGGACATCGGCACGGCACACTCGGGAGAATCTGCCTTCGGGGCAGTCGAACAATCGCTTCACGAACATCGCGAGCGTCCTGAATCGTACGCCACCCGAGTCGGTCCGTCGATGAAGCGGTGAAATCCCCTGGGGGCTGGGACATTCGCCCATTGGCGGAAGCCCGGTCCAGTCACCCGACGCGTGACGGCCTGTAGTTTTTATTAATCGTTTTCCACGGATCCTGGGTTTCCCCCTTCCCCTGGTGCGCGACGGGGCTCAAGGGGGGCGAGACGGCGAGGCGAGTTGTGGTCAGGGGGCGGCGATGATGGTCTCCGGGTCGGGGCCGGGGCGGGCTTGGATCAGGGGCATGAGGGTGCGGAGGTTGAACGCGCTCACCAGCCAGGTCCACTCGATGCGAACTTTTTTCAAGCCGCGCAGC
>JAYTWO010000141.1:0-2068 GCA_043743415.1 Planctomycetota bacterium | reverse complement strand
CTCAAGAAGCAGGTGGCCAGCGGGAAGTTCGACGAGGCCACACTGGCCAAGGCGTGGCGTGAACTCGACATCGCCGAGGGGAGCGACTGGTGCTGGTGGTACGGCGATGATCGTTCGTCGGGCCAGGACGATCTATTTGACCAACTCTTCCGTCGGCACCTGCAAAATGTGTTCCGCTTACTGGGCGGTTCAATACCGAACATCCTGCTGCGTCCGATCTGCCATGTCCAAAAGCCGAGCCTCCACGGGCAACCCCGGCGTTTGCTGAATGTGAAGCCGGATGGGCGTCGGCGGTACTTCGAGTGGAAGCCTGCCGGGAATTTCGTCGCGGGCTCTGACCGGGGCACGATGGCCCGCGTGACGCAGGGGCTGATCCGGGAACTGCACTTCGGATTCGACCGCCAGTCACTGCTGATTCGTTGCGACACGCACGATCGGGCGCGGGATGCGATCCAGCCGGGGCAGGAACTGTGCGTGCGGTTCCTGGAACCAGACGGCCACGAGATCCGCGTCCGCCCCGCTCAGTCCGGATTGCCCGAGGTGCAACTGCTACGGGGCGGAACCCCCGAGGCCTCGGGGGTCGTGGCGGCTGTGGAGGATGTCAGCGTGATGTTGGTCCCGCTGGTCGATTTGGGCCTGACCACCGGACAAGCAGTCCACTTCTATGTCGAGATATTTCAGGATCACAACAGCCTGGACCGAGTTCCATCGGAGGGGATGATCCAGCTCGTGGTGCCGTCGGAGGATCTCGACGTGCGGAACTGGCAGGTGTGACCAGGATCGATTCGCATTTCGCGTGCCAGCGTGACCTCACCTCCAGCGGTGTGTCGTGTGACGGACCATGCAAAAAGCGGTGCGGCCCCTTCCGGGACATCACCGCTTTGATGATTCGGCATGCCGACGAGATTACTCTTTCTTCGGCTCGGTGGCAGCGTCGACTGCGTCCTTGACAGCTTCAGCGGTCTCTTCGACCTTGGCCTTGCCTTCTTCCACGACGCCTTCGACTGCGGCCTTACCTTCTTCGACGGCACCCTCGACCTTGGCCTTGCCTTCTTCCACAGCACCTTCAACCTTGGCAGCCCCAGCCTTCATGCTGTCTTCCATGGACTTCATCACAGCGGCTGGATCGGGAGATACCACGGGTGTTACAGCGGGAACCTCGGGGGCCTTCTCGCATCCAACCATCAGACCCAGAACCAGAGCCAATGCAGAAATTCGCTTCATGAGAGTGTTCCTCATTCAAAGGGTGTGTTAATTCGCTCCCGCACGACAGCGCGGGACTGCTCGTCTACCCAACAAGAGACCGTAACCGGCCAGAATATTCCCGGAAAGATATACGACGGCAAAAAAAAGTTGTCAGAGGTGAGTGACTGGCAGTTCTCTCACAATACCCAGCCAATGTCAGGCCTTCAACTCGAAGATGACTTCCACTTCGACGGCAATGTTCCCCGGCAGCGAACCCATCCCGACCGCGCTGCGGGCACCGACGCCATCTTCGCCGAAGAGATCCCTCAACAGCTGGCTGAACCCATTGATGACCGCCGGGTGCCGCGTGAAATCGGGCGTGGCGTTGACCATGCCAAGGGTTTTGATCGTCCGCTGGATGCGATCCAATGAGCCGAGGGCGTTTCGTACAGTGGCCAGCAGTGTCAAACCGACGGCGCGCGCGGCCTCCAAACCCTGTTCCTCAGTCAGGTCGAGTCCGACCTTTCCGGTGATCAGAGTTCCATCGGCACGCATCGGGCCATGCCCCGACACGTACAGCAGGTTCCCCACTTGAACCACTGGTTTGTAGATCCCGCCCGCCTTCGGAACCGGCGGCAGTACCCAACCCAGCTCACTCAGTCGAGATTCGGCGCTCATAGCAAACCGTTCTGCTGTCAGGGGTTAGCTTACAACCTTGTGGCACTTCTTGCAGCGAGAGCGGTAGCTCACCAAGGCATTGCATTTCGAGCAACGCTTCTGTCGTTTGGCGATTTTCGCCTTGGTACGCGGTCGGTAAACCATCACTGGCTCCACGGGTCGGAGGAATCGGAAGTCCCACAGTGTAAGGGGAGACGGCCCCGAC
>JAYTWO010000140.1:0-3954 GCA_043743415.1 Planctomycetota bacterium | reverse complement strand
CCTTTGGTTCTATGGTGCGGTGTGGGGGTGCAATGTAACGCTCGCGGGAAGGGACACCAAGAGATCGGCCCGGTGCGGGTGTATTCGCCAAATGGCCGTCCCCTGATTCAGTCACCCCACGCGTCAGCGAGAGCCGAGCACAGCGAGAGTGCCGCCAACAAGTATCAGGCGATGGGCGGAGTGACGGGGCTCCTTCTGGGGGCCGAGCCCCCGCATCCCTTGGGAATCCCGCCTCCCAATTCCGGGACCGGGCCGTTCTGCGGTTTCCATCGCCTATACTCGCACCTCACCACTCTTGGGGAGTAACGCCGCGTGACTCGCATCTTCGCCACGCTTTCGTGGATCGGGAATCTGGGCTTGATCGCCGTGTTCTGGCTCGGCTGGTCGGTCGGCGAGGACGCCTTGTCTGTCGAAGTGCGGGCCCAGATGGCGACGCACTTTCGGGCGGCGCTGGCTGCGGTGCCGGTGGCCTTGCTCGTGCATTCGGTGGCATTCACCTACTTCATGGGGACCGGACGGTGGATCGAGGAGACGTGTGAAGCCTACAAGTTGGGCCCGGAGTTTCGGACTCGGAACATCCAGCTCAAGTACCGGATTCTGCCGGGGATGATGTTGTGCGTGGGGCTGATGCTGGTGACCGGAGTGTTCGGGGCGATCTCCGACCCCGGGGCGAATGTCCGGATGGCGCATTCGAAACTCATTCATTTCTCGCTGGCCATCGCTTTGGTGCTGACGAACCTGCTGGTGACCTGGACCGAGTGGCAGGCGATTGCCCGTAATGGATCGCTGATCGAAGCGGTGATGGACCGCGTGCGGCAGATTCGCCGCGAGAAGGGGCTGGACAACTGACGCGTCCCATCCGCAGCAGGCGATGTCACACTGATGTCACACTGCCGTCAGTGTGACAACGACTTCCACGCAGGCGTCTTTTCCCGTTATCTGACAGCGGACTAGCGATTTAACTCGCGAAATCGCGGGTGGCGGTACATACCCATCTGAGGCACGCCATCTGCTCCCTCATGGCATGACACCGTGGTGCCGATTCCGATGTGGCACGGTTCGCGGTTGACAGAACTGGTCGGAGCGACGACACCTCGCCTCTCGACTTTTCGGCAGGAACCCTCCCATGACGACTCGACCCACCTCGCCTTCAGCAGTTTCAGTGTCGTCTTTCGCTCCGAGAAAGAACGCCCTTTCGTGGAGCGCCAGGCGACTCGGGGTGAGCGCCCTCGTGGCCTGCGCGGCTCCGTGGCTCTCCTCGCTGGTCTCAGCCCAGGACTCCCCCCCAGCCCCTCCCCAGTCCCTGCGGATCGTGCAGCAGCTGGCCCAGGAACCGACCCCCATCGGCCCCGCTCTGCCGGGGCTCAATCCCTCCGAACAGGCCCCGCGCCCGGAAGACTTGCCGCCCGCTGACCCCAGCATGGCAGTGCCCGAGGCCGACATCGAAGCCTTTGCCCGTGGCCCGGTGCATCAGGCGTTCGCGGATGTGTACGAACTCGACCCCGCTCCCAACGTCATCGTCACCGTCGCGCCTCCCGCGGCGGTGGATGAGCTGCCGCCGGAACAAATGCCGACCGGCGATAACGTGCAGTGGATCTCGGGCTACTGGAGTTGGGATGAGGAGTCGAACGACTACCTGTGGGTCAGCGGTGTGTGGCGTGATGTGCCGCCTGGACGCCGCTGGGTGCTGGGGTATTGGGCGGAGGTCAAGGGCGGGTTCCAGTTTGTCTCCGGGTTCTGGACGAACGTGGAGTCGCAGGAGTTGATCTACGTTCCACAGCCTCCCGAGTCGCTTGAGATCGGGCCGAATGTGCCTCCCCCGAGTGACGATCAGGTCTGGGTGCCGGGGAATTGGACCTATGTCTCCGACAACTACCAGTGGTCGCCGGGGTACTACATGCCCTGTCACGAGGAGTACATGTGGATCCCCAATCAGTACACCTGGACCCCGCGTGGTTGTGTGTATGTGCCGGGGTACATGGACTACCGCTTCGCCCGGCGTGGGACACTATTCTCGCCAGTGCGGTTCCGCCGGTCGTTGGTGAGTTATGGGTATGGTCGTCCGGCCTGCTACCAGCCGAGCTATTCGGTCAACATGTCGGGCTTCTTGATCCACCTGTTCGTGCGGCCCCGCTGCCGCAGCTTCTACTACGGCGACTACTACGGCAACCAGTACGCGAGCATCGGGTTCACCCCGTGGTATCGCCGTACCTCCGTCGACCGTCATTGCCATGACCCGGCGTACCAGTTCTACCGCAGGGATTCGCATCGGCACGGACTCGACTTCGACCACACAGTCAACACTTGGCATCAGCGCTACGAATCGAACCGCGACATCCGGCCACCACGGATGTTCCACGATCAAGAGCAGTTCCTGGCCCGGCATCAGGGAGATAGCTCCGCCCAGTTGGCTGTCACGTCCCATCGCTATGACGATGTCGTAAAGCACCACAGCACCGGTCATTCATTCCACAAAATGGACCGCGAGGACATCGAGGTGGTGCGAGAGAATAGTCGAGTCAATCGTAACGTGGAGAACGCTCGTCGGCAGACCGAGCGGGATGTACATCTCGTGAACTCGGGCGACCTGAAGCCCGGCCAGAGTGTCGATCTGCGGCTGAAGGATGCCGCGGGGCGAACAGATCGTGACGAGCATCGCGGTCACGGGCCAGAGGGTGCCAGAGCGATTCCCGAGAAGCTGATGCTGGGCCAACTGCCGGAGAAGCTCCAGGCCAAATCCAAAGAGTCTGTCGCCACTGCCGAACGGATCCGTCAGCAGGCGGGACACCGCACTGAAGGCAAACCCATCACCGGCAGTCCGTTGGACGCCAACCGCGAGAAGGCGGCAGAGCGAGCCAAAGACAGGACTCATACAGGCGAGCCAGCCAATGTCGCTCGCGACCGCGAGCAGTCGATCCGCAAGGGGAAGACCCCGCTGTTGATCCCCCCGGCGATTGACGATGCGTCGAAGCCGGTGGCGAATGACCGTGCCTCGGGGCGGCCTGACCGGACGGAACCCAAGGGGACGTCCAATGACCAAGGGAGTGGAGCTGACCGCCTGGAAGAGCTGCGGCAGAAGATGGAAGCCCAGCGAGCCGCTCGCGGGGCGGGGAATCAATCGAGGGGGGGCGATGCACCTCAAGTCGTCACTCCCACGGGGCGGAATCCGCGCATCCTGGAGGGCGGCCCGCTCGTGAATCCTAAAGCTGATCACAAAGTGGCTCCGCAGCCGGACCGAGTGATTGAAAACTCAGCCGCGAAGCCGAGGTTCGACGAGAGGCGGCAACGGGCCCCGGAACACCGCGTCCCTCGTGACGCGGGGAACCCAGCCCAGCCAGTGTCACCGACACCCGCTGCGGTTGAGAACCGTCCGCCGCGTGTGATCGAGAAGGCGCCGAAGATCGATTCCGGTGCGGTCAGGGAACCGGTAGTACGCGAGCGGGAGATTCCTCAGCGCCACGACAATCCCGCCCCCGTGGTCCGTCAGCAGCAGCAGCAACAACCGATCGAACGCACCCCGAAGATGGAGCGGGCTCCCGTCCAGCAGGCTCCCCGGCACATCGAACGCCAAGTACCCGCCGAGCGGGCTCCGCAAGCCGAACGTCCCTCGGGCGAAGAGCGTCAATCCTCTCGGAGGAAGGGCAAGGACTGAAAGTCGCGATGCCCGACATCCTCTTCGCCTCACCTCAGGGAGTCGCTCGTCAGGGCGACTCCCTGCTGGCGTTGGCTCGGAAGAATCTGGGTTCCTGAACAAGCGACTGCGACCTGATTCCCGGCTCCCCTCGGAATCTGTTCTAATGTCCGACTTCATTCCCGCTGTCCGTGACGCACCGCCGCATGTCCGAAGTCTCTCCGCCGCCGCTCCCCCCCGCGACCTCACCGGTCGTGCGCCCGCCGCTGCCCAATCCGTTGTGGCGGAACTGGACTTGGTTCACGTTACAGCAGATCTTTCAG
>JAYTWO010000139.1:0-13597 GCA_043743415.1 Planctomycetota bacterium | reverse complement strand
TCCGCCGCGTGTTCGACTTCAGCTTGGCCTGGGCCGCCTACCATGCCCTGGCCTCGCCGAGTTGTGTATAAGGATGAGAGCCGGAGCTTGGGAACGAGGGAATCAGGGGAACAATTGCATGAAACTGTCACACTCTCCAGTATTCATTCACTTCCGTAGGTTAGCCGCCACCGCCCTGATCTGTGCGGCTTTTTGCGCGCCGCAAACCGCGCGCCTTGGTGCCGAAGAAATTTCTCATCAAATCGCCAGAGTCGTCAAGGAACTGCAACTCGAACCTGCAGAAAAGCTGACCTACACAAGACGGGGCTACACGTCGGACGATGGGTCTCCATCCCGTTACCTCCTGCAACTTGAATCCGACGGATCCGTTTCCGTTTATTACTCCGGGGGTCGGAACAAGAACAAAGAAAGGGCGTATTCCCAAACCTACTATCATGGAAAGTGGGATGAGTCTCGAAATTCACCAGCCGAAGACCAACGTGAACGTTGGAATGCCTATCACCCGCCGATGTCTGAAAAGGAGGATGCGGCTCAGCCATCGAGGGCCGACAAGCTGAATCCTGGAGTTGTTGGACCGTCAAACCTTGCGGTATCGTCCGCAGTGGCCCATGAATCGCAAACTGTTCTCCGCCCAGAAGACACTGAGAATCCGCTGGGCGTCTTCTCGACAATCCTTAACCGGCGGGCAAAAATTGCTTTCAAGCCGGAAAACGCCGAAAAGCACAGCTTGTTGGCACGCGTGCAAAGCACGCTCAGTTCAGGGGGACGAGTTTATCGGGTGGAATTACAACTCGACGACGGGACATCATACCCAATCGAAGTTCGTCGTGACTCAATGGAATTGGCGACAGACGTACTTTTCGGGGGACGGTACGGAAGCCTTCTTTCAGTGTCTACGATGCGTTCAGATGTGGTGCCACCAGCTCCACCAGCGGTGACACAGTTCGCTGTCGAGAAATGGAAATCGAGTCGCGGAGAAACGACGCGATGGGCCATTCGATACGGTGAATCGACTTCCGTCCGCGACAAAACGCCAGCTTCAAAACTGTTAATCATTGATCCCCCTGAAGCTGCTCAGGGGATCTCCGATTACAGGGTGGAGGTTCTTGACTCTGCCGACCACCCATATTTTAAGGACGAGGATTTCCCCCAATTCGTGATTCGTGTCGCTGTCCATGTCCCAGCCCATCAAAACGCCGTCGGAAAGCGAATCGAAGCCGGAGTTAAATATGGCAAAGCGAATGGATTGTGTACGGACGGCAAAGAGTACACAGGCGAATTCATCCTGAATGAGGCCGGTCTAGTCACTGGGGGCGACGTTTACCGCAAGACTCCTGAGCCAGATATCAGAGTCGACCAGAAGACGGAACCGCGCCGCGCCGTCGAATTGGGCATTGCTACCAAAGACCGCACTCAACCTGAATCTCGCCCGTTGAATCCTGCCGAGCAGTTGTTACGTCAGGGCAGGTTCGATGATGCGATCAAAGGGTTCTCGATGATGATCTCTGCCGACGGAGATGTCACGGTCGCTCTGCGACGGCGAGCTTTTTGTTTTGAGGCCGTTCGAGACCTGCAGCTTGCCATCGAAGACTACTCACAGCTAATTCGAAAAGATCCTGCTGATCTGGAAGCCCTAGTGTTACGAGCAATGTGTCGAATGGACTTGGAACAGTACTCCCTGGCGGTTGCAGACTTAGACGCGGCTGCGCGCCTGAGCCCCAATAGGGCACTGATCTGCCTCGCTCACGGGCTGTGCCATCAGAAGTTGCAAGGTGGCGACGCAGGTCTTCCGGAAATAACACAAGCCATGACAAGAAATCCGTATGCGCACTTGCTCTTGCTGAATCGAGTCGCCGTGCGCGATGCCTTCGCAGACACAGGACGCTCTCAACATTTTTTGAAGGAATACTCGGGCACGAACGATGTCCATCAAGCCTGGACGAAGTGGAACTCATACCGCTTCAATTTCGAGATGGCGCAACTGTATGAGAGTTACAATTCATCAGGAAGACGGGTCTATGACGACCCCAATTCCGCACCGGGACTGAAGCGAGCCTACGAAAGTCACATCGATTCAATCAACACGCTGAAGCGGAGTCGGCGCCTGCCGACCGAGGCGGAGCATCAGCTACTGCGGCGGAAAGATGCGGATTCGTTCCAGGGAACATGGCTCGTGACCGCCATTCACAATAAGGGCCAACGTTTGACTTCACCGGCATCGCCGCAGGCAAATGTCGTTTGGATCGGCGACCGGATGGAGGTCGTCATCGGAGGGCAGCCCATGCTGACGGTTCGCGATTCGCAGATGCGGCGAGAAACCGCTGTCGCCGGTCAGGTTGGAGAACAGATCCGCTGGTGGGGTGAGTTCAACGGAACGC
Source organism: Planctomycetota bacterium (assembly GCA_043743415.1). Lineage (GTDB taxonomy): Bacteria > Planctomycetota > Planctomycetia > Planctomycetales > Planctomycetaceae > TH-plancto1. The sequence continues at coordinate 11,219 of JAYTWO010000139.1, read as the reverse complement.
TGACGGACACGCCCTTTCCCTTGCGCGGATGGTATCTGTACGAACCTGCCTCAGAGAATGACGACGTCGAATTGTTGGCCGTCAAGTTGGGATCAATTGCAGATATGATGCCTCTTCAACTGGATTCGAGGCCGGCTCGGCATGCGGTGCCGGCGAAATGGGATATGGAGGTGTTCATGATGAGAAATGACCGCATACGACGATTCGATCGTGAGGTGAGTTCCGGTCAAATTGCTGCCGAGGCTCAGAAGCGAAAGGGAGCCTTGGAAAAGTTGCAGGGACAATGGATCCTCATTTCGCAGAACGGTCGATCCGTTCCAGACCCGGTTCATTTCGCATTTGAATCGGATCGACTTGTCAAAACGATGTACCTCGAAACTGGAACCGATCCGCAAACGCGAATTCCAGCAAATGCCGAATGGTCCCTTGAGTTCGACCATACGACATCCCCGCCCAAGATCGACTGGGTTTATCCCCGCACCGGCCGTCGGCGATTGGGGATATACAGTCTTATCGACGGGACATTGACGCTGGCACATTCGCCATTCGAGGCGACGAATCGTCCCGAAACTTTTGACGAAACTGCGGCCCAAGGGCGTGAAGTAATAATCCTTCGTCGGCCGGATGAGAAAGCGGCACCCGTCCAGGCTAATCCGTAAGGTCGCGCCAGTGCCATGAAGACCGACGAGACACCAGAAGGCAAAACAAAGAAGACACAAGAACGTGCCCAATAAACGGCGGGGTGGCGGGACTGCTGTAAGTCGGTCATGCCATCCCATCCGAGGTTGCATCTCACCTCACAGACCTGCGGACACTCCCCCGTTTCAGCTGCCATGAACCTCCACCACCCTTGGCTTGACCTCGACTGGCAACGGCAGATGCAACGTCTGCTGAACTCCTATGCCCGCTGCGTCGGCACCGAGTTGTGCGACCGCTCGGGGACGGCGGAAGAACAAGCCCAACATTTGTTCCAAGTTCCGTTCGTCGTCGTCTCGCACGGAACGCAGGCCGACCCGATTCTCAACTCAGCGAATGCGATCGCGCTGACGCTGTGGGAGATGCCGCTGGAGCAGTTCCTGCAAACACCGTCCCGGCTGACTGCTGAACCCGTGCATCGCGACGAGCGAGAGCGAATGCTGGAACAGACGCGGCGGAAGGGGTACATCGACGACTACCAGGGGATCCGCATCTCTTCGACCGGTCGCCGATTTCGCATCGACCCCGCGACCGTGTGGAACGTCGCCGACGAGCAGGGGCAGCCCGCCGGGCAGGCGGCGACGTTTTCGGAGTGGGTGTTTCTGGATTGAGCATGGTCGGAGGGGGAAGGGCGTCTGGATTGTCGGCGATGTCTCCGAAATCAGGTTCGCATCGAGTGGACCTGGCTGGTGAGCGCGTTCAACCTTCGCACCCTCATGCCCCTGATCCAAGCCCGCCCCGGCCCCGCCCCGGAGACCATCATCGCCGCCCCCTGACCACAACTCGCCTCGCCGTCTCGCCCCCCTTAAGCCCCGTCGCGCACCAGGGGAAGGGGGAAACCTAGGATTCGTGGAAAACGACTAATAAAAACTACAGGCCGGAATGGGGCGGGTTACTTTAACCCACTCTGGTTCAACTGGAGATTCGCCAGCAGCAACCGGGTCGCGCGCAGTTCGCGCGAGATGCCTTCGACGAGCGAGGGCTTTTCGCCAGTGGGGAGGACTCCCCAAGTGTAGGTCTCGACTTCGAGGTGCGGGGCGTAGTTGAGGGCTTGGACCTGCATCAGGGCTTTGCGGAGGTCGGCTCGCGTGGTGCCGAGCAGGCCGAGCGATTCGGCGTCGACGGGGACGTGGAAGTGGACTCGCCAGGTTTCGGCGTCGCTGAAACCGGCGGGTGGGGACTCGCACAGGGCGCGGTCGAGGTCGAGGAGGCTCACCACCTTTCCCGAGGCCGAGCGGGCGAAGGTTTGGTGCAGGTATCTGGGTTCGACGAAGCGAGCGAGTTCGGCCCGAGACGCTGGGGTCGGCTGGCGGACCTCGATGGCACAGGTGATGTGGACCTTGTTGATCCGGATGTCGGCGTCTCCCAGTTCCCGGATCGAAGCGGCCACGTCCTCGAACTCGACCGACTGGTGGCACACGTCGTAGCACACGCCGATGTGCCGGTCGACAGCCTCGCGGTGCCCGGAGGTTTCGGCGGCCTGGCGGAGCTGGGCAAAGAACTGGATCGTCTCGGGCGTGGTCTCCAGGACACAGAGCGGCTCCGGCTCGATGGCTAGCCGAATGACCTGACCGGTGTCATCGTGGAGTTCGTCCAGCACCTTCGCCAACTGGATGATCTGGCGAATGCACGCAGCCTGGAAGTCGGAGGCGGTACTCAGCGATTTGAAACCGAGCGGGACCGTCGAGAGGCTCCCCTCGACCCCTTCCGGCAGAAGTTGGGCCAGGATGCGGGCGCAGTCGACTGTATATTGCAGTCGCGACGGGGCTGTCCAGTCGGGCTGGTAGACCTGTTCCTTCACTCGTTCCGAGTGGAAGTCGCCATACGGGAAGGCGTTGAGGGTGTACGTCACCAGATTCGCCCCCGCCAGCGTCTCGCGGAGCAGTTCCAGCTGCGACGGGTCGGCCACGAGTTCGCGGATCACCGGCTGGGAGAGCCACAGCCCGGCAGCGATAGGCCGTCCGATGTTTCGCTGGATTTCGGAGGTGTAGGAGCGGAGCCCTTGGACGACTTCGGCCACCGAGACGCCGGGATGCACGTTCGTGCAGTAGCTGAGGGGGAGGGAGCTGAGGGACATAAGCGGGGAGGAGGGGATGGGGAACGGGGGGAAGGAAAGGAGGCATTCCACCTCTCCTAATGCGAGTGGCATGAGAGGAATTACCAGTGATCAGCCGCAGGGCGCTCGCCCACGGTTAAAACCGGCCGCTAGCGCGTTCCGGCTGATCGGTAGATTCTCATCTGCCGCTCGCCTAAGAGATCAGCCTGTGGTGGGCGATGTCTGGGATATTATCAGTGAGAACCGGAGATGTCTTGGGCGAGCGGCAACTCGTATTTTACCCGTGGGATAGGCTTCCAGCCAGTCGTTTCACTGAAGAATGACAGGCTGGAAGCCTATCCCACGGTCTTGTTTCATCCGCTGATCGCCTTGGAAACGAAAAACCCCTCGGCCAACTTGGACGAGGGGCTGTGACTGGTGACCCTCGGACGCCGAAGCGTCTGAGAGGGGTGCCGTCGGGTGACGGCGAGTCAATTACGGATTGGCTGGAGCTTCTGGAGCTGCGCCAGGCTTAGGAGCATCAGCAGCTGGGGCTTCTGCAGCTGGGGCATCAGCAGCTGGGGCATCAGCAGCTGGGGCTTCGGGAGCAGCTGGGGTTTCGGTTGTGCTGCCAGCTTCAGGAGCAGTCGTTCCATCAGCAGGCGGAGCAACTGGAGTTTCGGTGGTGGTTGGAGCCGCAGCGTGAGCTTCGTGAGAAGCCGGAGCCACAACTGGTGGGGTGACGACTGGTGTGGTTGCAGCGGGCTCGCAGCCGACGAACAGAACCAACGACAACAGTCCGAGGTACTTCTTCATGACGATCTTCCTCAATCAAGCCCGCGTCGACCGTGCACAGTCCGACGGAGCGGTTCCGACCAATGTTCTCAGCTTAGTGAGAGACGCATGTTCTCAGCTGTGGTCTTGCAACAGGAGAGAGAGCCCTTGGCGGCAGTTATTCCCGGAGATCTGGTGTCGATTTCGGTTTCTACAAAAACAGTCGCATCCCCCGTGTTCAAGGAGTGTTACGGCGAAGGCATGTCACAGACTCCCCGTATGAACAATCCGGAGAACCGTCAAAGTCGCTTCAAACGGCATTTCCGTTCAACTTTCCAGACCGCACAGACCGAAAACTCAGAGTAACTGTCTCTAGCGGGAGAATCGGTCTAGCTTGACCGATTTGCCAAGTCGACCCAGTTCGGCCACGTGTGCCGAACGGTCGACCCGAGACAGCCCCCTCAGACGGCGGAACTGTCGCAAGTGCGAACAGTCGCCACTCCGGGGCAAGACGGTGAGAGCCCCTTGCGGACCTCACTCGACAGACACAGCAGGAAGCTGGAGCCATCAATGAAGAAGACCTGGAAGCGCTGGCTGGGAACCGTGGCGGCCGCTCTTGTGACCAGCACTGCATTGGCTCAACGCCCCGATGAGGCCGGGGTGGCGACGATGCGCGGCCAATCCCCGGCATATTCCGAGGAAGGTTCGGTCCAGATGGGTCGGGCCTCGGCCAGTGCGACTGGCAGCGGGGTCCAGCAGACCCAATTCGCGCCGTCGGTCGACGCCGGAGACGCCTTTGAGGACGCTCTGCGCGGGGACACCGGGGGCTATTATGCGGAGAACGGGGGGGTGGGATTTGCCTCGACCAACCGCATCGATGACATTCTGTGGCGCGTCGGCAACCAGAGCCTGGACGCCTACGGATACAATGGCGGGTACACGAACATCAATGCGTTCGTCCCGCTGTCGACGGACGGAGATCAGAGCATCCTGTTCCTGAACCCGCGCGTCAACATGACCGGCGGGGGGAATGGAGGCGTCAATCTCGGCCTCGGCTATCGCTTCTTTGACCCGGCGGATGATCGGGTCTACGGCGTGTCCGGATGGTGGGATTACGATGCCGGTCATCGGACCGACTTTAACCAGATGGGCGTCAGCCTGGAGAGCCTCGGGCGGTATTTCAGTACCCGCTTCAACGCCAGCCTGCCCCTCGAAGGTTTCAAAGACTACGCCGCCGTCAACCCGCTCGGCGGTCCGTTCTTCCAGGGGAACAACATTGGGTATCAGTTCAGCTTCCTGCGAAACAGCAGCTTCCAGAACTACCAACTCGAAGTCGCGTCTCCGATTCCATTGCTCGGTCGCTACGGAGCGGAATGGGCCTTGAGTGGCTACGGCCTGGCGACGAATGCGCCCGGGGTCTCCGGGGCTGTGGGGGTCGCGGGGCGGTTCGAGGTGCAGGTCTCGGAAGACTTCTGGATCAACACGATTCTGTCGCATGACAAAATCTTCGGCACCAACACCAGCATCAACCTGGAACTGACGATCCCCAACGGGAAACAGAAACGCTGGTTGCGACCGAAACCGGTGCGCGACAATCTGGTGGCCTCGGTCAAGCGTCAGTACCGTGTGTCTGCGGCGATCAATCGGCTCACGGAAACGCGGTTCTTCCTCGATCCGAAGGACGGGACAGCGATTCAAGTGGCCCACATCGACCCCACGGCGGCGAACGGAGCAGCTGCCGGATCGGTCCTCAACCCGTTTGGCAGCGTCCAGGATTACATGAATCTGGCGGCGGCGAATCGCGCCCCGTTTGACATTATCTACGTCGGTCGGAACACCGTCGTGGATGATGACACAGACCTGAACACCAGCATCGAGCTGCTGAATCGTCAGCGTCTGCTCGGCACGGGCACGCTGGCGGATGGCTCGATCCATCGGTTCCAGACGGTCGATCGCGGGGACGGGGTCACGCTGTTCGATCTGCCCGGTTTCGCCAACGGCGTCGCCCAAGCGACGGGGGCCAATCCCTTCCTGACCAACTCCGGCAACCTGGGGACACCCGTCGTCCGGATCAACGGGAACTATACGCAAGTCACCGGCTTCACGATCGATGCCGGACGGACCGCGAATGGCATCGCCAGTGTCAACGCCGCTCTGGTGCCGCGTTCAGTGGACAGCTTCTTCATCACCAATAACACGATCCAGAGTGCCACCACGGCGATTGACATCCGCAGCAACACCACCGCAGCCGCCTCGGGACCGTCCACCTTTCCGGGCGACTCCAATACGGTTTTCGACGACAACATTGGCATCATCCGGAACAACACGATCGATGGTACGCTGGGCGTGAATCCCGGCGTCATTGACGGCATCAACGTCACGCAAACCGCGGGGACGGGAGCCAGCGCTCTCAATCTCTCGATTCGGAACAACACGATCCGCCGACTGGGCGAAGACCTGGATGCGGACGGAAACAGCGATGTCTTGGAAGACATCAACGGCAACGGGATTCTCGATCCCGGCGAAGTGGACGTGGACGGCGACGGCAATGCCGACGTGCTGGAAGATATCAACGGGAATGCCGTACTCGATCCGGGCCGGGCGATCATTGTGACGGCCAATGCGGGCACAGAAATCCTGGCCAACACCTCGGATGTGTCACAGCTCACAGGCATCTTCGACAACACCATCTCCAGTGCCGGGACGGGAGTGCTGATGAACGCCCTGGCGGGCAGTCACATCCAGCTGGATGTCCTGCGGAATAGTGTCACGGGCAGTACGGATGCCGCTTCGGGCGGGATGCTCTTCAATGCTCAAGGCGGTGTGATCGATTTCGATGTGTTCGCGAATAACACGGTGACCGGCGGGGATGGTCTGGGAGTGGCGTTCACGTCGACCGCAGGTGGGGACATCAACTTCCGTGATCCACTGCCGATCGATCCAGTTCTCCATCCGGTGGCCGATTCGGTGTTTCATGACAACACCATCTCCGGCAATGCCCTCACAGGTCTGACGGTCGCAGCTACGGGAGCTGGGTCGACGATCGACATCGACGACATGACGACGAATACCATCTCGGCGAACGGTGGCAGTGGCATCGACGCCAGCGCCCTCGCCGGAGCGGTGGTCACCATTGGACCGATGACCGGAAACACGATCACGAACAACGTGGCAGATGGGATCACAGGGACCGTCGACGGGGTCGGCTCGATCCTCGACATCCGCATCGGTGATGTTGACACCACGCTGGCTTTGAACACGATCACGGGGAACACCGGAAACGGCATCAATCTGTCCTCGACGAACGGTGGGAATCTCAATGCTCCGATCGTTCGCAATACCATCGTGGGGAACACCCTGGATGGCATCAATTACACGCTGACCAACACGACGCAGGGATCGATCGAGATCGCCAGCAACTTCATCAACGACAACCTGGGTGGAGGGATTGATATCAATTCCACCACTACGGCGATCACGGACATCCTCATCGAAGCGAACGCGATTGAACGCAACCTGGGTGGCGACGGGATTCGCTTCCAGGCGACGGACAGTTCCGTCACCGATTTCACCATCCAAGAGAACGGCATCAACAACAACCGAGACAACGGGATCAACTTCGATCTCAACAACGCGCCGATTCAGAACCTCAACGTCTTGAACAACGGGGGCATCTCCGCCAACGGCCTCGACGGCATCCGGCTCAATGCCACGAACGGCTCGAACATTGGCAACCTCACCATCGACACCAATGTCATTGACAGCAACGGAGCGCGTGGCATCAATGCCACGGTGGTCAACAGCACAATCGCCACCGCGGGACCGGGTGTCATCTCGCACAACATCGTCACGGGTAACACCCTGGAGGGAGTGCGGTTCGACGCTTCCCAGAACTCGACGCTGGACTTGTTGATCGGCGGGGCTGACCCGCTTCTCAACGGGAACACCATCACGGGGAACGGCGACGCGAATGTCTCTATCGATCTGGCGGGGACTTCCACAGCGAGTGTCGTGGTTCAGAACAATACCATCACGAGTGCCGTCGATGGCCCCAACGTCGACTTCTTCGGAGACGGCATCGTGTTCCGCACGACGGACACGTCACGGCTGTTCAACGCTCAAGTCCTCGACAACACGATCACGGGCAATGCCGGTGACGGACTCCGGCTGCTGGCGAATACGTCATCCCAGGTCCACGCCACCGGTGACCCGACCTCGCCGGGTCTGCTGGTCACCGGGAACACGATCAATGCCAACCTGGGTGATGGCATCCAGATTCAACGCGAAGGCGATGCCATCATCCGCTCGATCATCGGCACCACCGGCGGTGTCGGAGTCGATCCACTGCTGGGAAATACGATCACCGGCAACACGAACCACGGCATCAACATCAACACGAGTGGGGGGACGACGCCCGCAGGTGTCTCGACCGACATCACCATTGGCCAGAACACCATCAGCGGGAACGGCACCACCACCGTGGGCAACGGCGTGAACATCGTCACCAACGACGATTCCCAGACCCGTGTCGATCTGATCTCCAACGTCATCGCAGGGCTGGGCGTGCAGGACAACGGCATCTCCGTGACCACCAACAACGCGTCGGCCTTCGGTGTCTTTGGAGGGGCCAGTTCGCTGTTTGACGGGAACGTGATTACCGGGAGTACCGCGAACGGCGTGCAGTTGACGGCCAACGGCATCGGTCCGTTGAACGTGGACATCTTTGGCAATACACAGCAGTCGATCATCAGTGGCAACGCTGTGGACGGAGTCGTGATCAACGATACGAGCGTCGGATCTCAAATGAACATCAACATCGGCAACCCGGCCTCGTCGGGAGCAGGACCGGGGGCGGATGTGGCTCCGGACGCTGCCGATGTCGTCATCGCCCAGAACGGCAACGACGGCATTCGCGTGGCCCAATCCGGATTCGGGAATCTCGTGCTCAATGTGAACAACACGCGAGCCTCGGGAAATCGGGTCACGGGTGGGGTCAGTCGACACGGACTCTCGTATAACGCCGATGGCCAGATCACCGGCGGAACGGCCAACATCACCGTCGACAACAGCACGTTTGTCGACTTCGGGGATGACGGGATGCATGTGGTCTACAACAGCCTCATCGGCTCAGTCCTGAACCTCGACGTGACCGACAGCATCATCGGCCAGACGCAGTTCTCGACAAACGTCGGTGACGGGGTGGATCTCGATGTTCGTGATGCGGGGGCCGTGTTCAACTTCGACAACAACATCATCCAGAACAACGGGGGCGACGGGTTCCGGATCGTGACCTTGGCCGAACAGATGAACACTTCTCTAATCGCCGTGTTTCCCGATCGAGATGCGAACGCGAGCGGACAAAACGAAACCACCGATCCAGACAATCCGGCACTGCCAGGCACTCTGTGGGCGGATCAGAACTTCTTCGACTTCACCACAAATCTGAGCCTCACCAACAATCAGATCCGGTTTAACGGGGAGGATGGCGTCGATTTCGCGGTGGGAGCGGGCACTCGATTGGGGTCGCTGGCGAATCGGACGATCGTGCGAAGCAACACGATGGATGGCAATACGCTCTTCGGATTCCAGACCCGCACCATCACGAACGTAGCCGTCACTCCGCCCCTCGATAGCGTGAACAACGGAGAAAACTTGTTCGACATTGTGCGTCTCGATCCGATGGCGTTCCTGTTCTTGGCCTTCGGCGACAACGTGATGCCCAACACGACCAGTCAGTTGAATCCGACGGTCACGGGCGGTGTGATCCAACCCGCTGACGCCATCAAGGCCAGTGCGAATCGCGACATCATCACGTTGTTCGATGTCGACACGAATGACCTCAACAATACGACGCAGGGTGGGGTGCCGGTGTCGACAATCAATGCGTTCACCAACGGCTGGTCCACGCTGACAATCACGAACAACACGAATGGAAACTTCTTCATCGCACCGATCAACACGGGAGCGGTGAACATCGTCCCGTAAGGATCAGAGGGCCGGGCCTCGCCTGAGACGGGGTCCAGCGCCCCGAGGATCGCACGACCACTGACAACCACCGCACACCACCCGGATTTCCGGGTGGTGTGTTTGTTTTGGGGCATCCAGATCGGCGAGCCGCTCACAGAACGTGCCACCCACAGACTTGACGGAATCGACAAAGTTGGGGAGTCTGGGTTGAAGCGATCCTGCGGCACAGGTCCACGGAGGGGTGGGTCACTTCGCTCCATGCCAGAGACGCCCCCCAGAGTTCATCAAGCGGAATGATTCCGAGGTCGATGCTGAACTGGAGAGGGTTTCTCAGCATGGCCTTTATGTCGGCGCGTCACTCTATGTCATCCAACACTGCATCCGCCAAGCTCGAACCGGCTCCCAAAGCCTCGACGCAGGGTCCGTTTACCCTGTGGCTGGGGCTCAAGCTGTCGACTATGGCGCGCGTGGCGGGGATGGGGGCAGAGATTCATCCCTGCCGCTGGTCCCGTCTGGCCCTGCTGCCGGGCATGGCGGTGTACAACTCGGTGATGTCGCTGGTCGAGAACATCCGGTACGGCCGGACACTCCGCCACACCGAGATCAAGCAGCCTCCGATCTTCGTACTCGGGCACTGGCGGAGCGGTTCGACGCTGCTGCACAACCTGCTGACCTCGGACCCGCAGTTCAGTTACGTGAACCTGTATCAGACGATGTTCCCCTGGCACTGCCTGACCACGGAATGGCTGGGGTCGAAAATTGCAGCCCCCCTGCTGCCCAAGACTCGCCCGATGGACAACATGGGGATCAGTTTTGACCTGCCGCAGGAAGACGAGTTTGCTCTGTGCGTGATGACTGGTTATTCGCCCTACCTGCTGCCGATCTTTCAGCATCAGCCGCGGAAGATTGACCGGTTTTTCAATGTGGAGCAGGGGCTGAATCCGAAAGAGCTTCAAGAGTGGAAGGACGCCCTGACCCTTTTGATGAAGAAGGTCACACACAAGACCGGTAAGCCCATTGTCCTCAAGTCCCCATCCCACACGTTTCGGACTAAGCTCCTGTTGGAGATGTTCCCAGACGCCAAGTTTGTTTACATCTATCGCAACCCCTATGCCGTTCTCAAATCGAGTGTCCACTTCCGTAAGACGATCTTCGAGGAGAATGCCCTCGGTCGCTGCCAGACGGCAGACATGTCCGAAGAGGTCATGGATATTTACGAGGACTGCTTCCGGACGTATGAGCGGGACAAGGTTCTGGTGCCGAAGGGAAACCTGCACGAGGTCTGCTTCGAGAAGCTGGAGGCTGATCCCCTGGGCGAGATGCAGAAGCTCTACAGCACGCTGGGACTGAATGGATTTGAGGGGTTGAACACGGCTCTCGCCCCTCAGATGGAGTCCCTCCGCCAGTACAAGAAGAACAAGTTCAACGACGATCCCGAGGTCATGCAACGGATCTACCAGCGCCTGAAGTTTGCCTTCGATCGGTATGGTTACTCACCTCCGCATCTGGATGTGGAGCAGGCTGCGGCTTGAAGTCCGGCGTCCGAAGCCGCTGCCCACTTGTGAGACGCCGGCCCGGAGAGGAATCCCCTCTCCGAGGCATACCAAGATGAACACTCCCGATGAATCCCCAGGTCAGGCTCTCCGGAGCCTGACCTGTTTGTGTTGGTGCATTCTCTCGCCAATCGCCCGAAGCGTCAGTTTTGAAGTTGCGATATTGGGACACGGATCGCGCAGCGCGGCACAGC
>JAYTWO010000138.1:0-8081 GCA_043743415.1 Planctomycetota bacterium | reverse complement strand
CGGCGGCTCGAACTTGGGAGCGACGATGGTGTCGTCGAGGGTGGCCAGCGGCTCGGGGCGCTTGGCCGATGGACTGGGGGTATAGGCTGGGGAGTAACTGGGCTTGCTGCGGCCCTCGAGCTCGTCCTGAAACCCACTCATGCCCTTCTTGAACTCGGAGAGTCCCTTGCCGAGGTTCTTGGCCACTTCAGGCAATCGCTTGCCAAACAGCAGCAGACCAATCATCCCAAACACGAACAGTTCGCCGACACCCAAACCAAACATGTCTCACCTCCGACCGGCGAGTTCTGACCCCTGTGCTCGTACGAGAGCCGGATCAGACACTCCGCATATATCCATCCTATCGGACAAGTGGACAGTGTCAAATCGGTCGGTTTTCGGAGAGAAGTGTCGAGGATCTGAAGTGGCTTTCACAATTCAGGCGTAACCACCTTACACCAGTCGGCTTACACCGTTTCCAGCGCCAGAGACACACGTTGACGTACGGACGACTGTCCCTATAATCCGGTCCGTCGATCGGGGGCAAGGAGTCAGCCATTCCGCCCTGAGACGCGGATGACCCCCACGCAGGAGCAATTCAGATGGCCGCAGCCAACGTCGTTGAAATCACCGATGCCAATTTCGAGACCGAAGTCAGCCAGAGTGCTGTCCCGGTCCTGGTCGACTTTTGGGCCACCTGGTGCGGGCCGTGCATGCAGCTCTCCCCGACGATCGACGCGCTGGCCACCGAGTTCTCGGGCAAGGTCAAGATCGGCAAGGTCAACATCGATCAGAACCGCGCCCTGCCAGTCAAGTACCGCGTGAACGCCATCCCGACGCTGATGGTCTTCAAGGGCGGGCAGGTCGTCGAGACGATCCAGGGAGCCCAGTCCAAGGACAAGCTGACGGCGATGCTCAACAAGCACGCTTCGTAGAGTGTTGTAGCCACCTTCGCCAGAAGGTGGGCAAAGACTCTCGGCGTAGTCGGGTGCCAATAGACTTCCGAAGTCTCAGAAGACTTCGGAAGTCTTCGCCTGCGTTCTGACGAACGTCGCTACGGGGCGTCGCGAGGAGATTCTCATGCGGCAGCTCTCCATATGTTTGTGCTGCGTCCTGCTGATTGGATGCGTGTTCTGCACAGTGCAGGGTAATGAGCCTGTGCCAACTGGTGCTGCTCCCAGTGCCCCGGAGGGCTTGGGAGCCGACGCCTGGGCGGAAATCATCCGCGCCTCCGTCATTGCCACCCTGCCTGAAAAAAATGTGCAAGACAAGCACTGGGGCCACACGACAGCTGTCTTCTCCCGTTACGAGATCAAGACCCACAAAGTCCGCCTTACGATGCGTCCCAAGACCAAGCCGGTCAAACACGGGTTCTGGCAGCGTCAGACGGTCACGATGCTCCAGCCGGATGAGACGCTCCAAATTGAGTTTCAGAACGTCCAGCGGCTGCCCGCTGGCCGGTTGACATTCACCCTGCAATTGGTCTTCCGAGCGCGGGTGAGTACCGAGTTTGAGCACTGGGTCTACGGGGTAAAGGGGCTCAACGGAGAGGTCGAGGCCGATGTCACCGTGGCGGCGGTCACCGATTGCTCACTCGATCTGACGACCGTGCAGGAGCAGGGAGACCTGCTCCCGTCCCTGCAACTGGTCCCTGAGGTCACGAAACTCAATCTCAAAGTTCGCGACATTGATGCCCGCCAGATTGGCGTGATCGGCGGCTGGGCGGCGGAGGAGATCGGGGACAGTTCGCGTTCCACAGTGAATAGCATCCTGAATGAATTCGAGGGGGCACTCCTTAAGGATCTGCGGCGGAAGATTGACAAGAACCGGGACCGGCTGAAGGTCTCACCGGCGAAGCTGCTGGGGGGATCGAAACCCCGGACGCAGCCACTGATGAAGTAGCAGAATTCGTGAGAATTCTTACGAATTTTGCGCCTTTCGATCATTGGGGTGATCAGGATCATACCCCGGCAGTATCGGAACAATCGATACGCCGACTCTTTCGCCGCATGGCACACGAGAAACGCCACCGATCGCACGAATTCAGCGATTCCGATGTCGGAGCCTGTCGTAACCTAGGGGTAGTCTTCCCCAGAATCGGCCTCTCCCACAAGTCCCCCATGCGATCCGTCCTCATCTGCCAGCACGACGCCACTCTCGTCCGCGAGATCATGCCGCGCTGGCTGGCCAGCTTTAGCGATTTGACCGGCATCCTCGTGATCCGCGAGCCGAGCGGGCACCGAATCGCGAAACTCAAGCGCAGCCTGCGCAAGGACGGGCTGTGGGGCACGCTCGATCTGCTGGCTTACCGGCTGTATCACCGGATCTTCCATGTTGCCGGAGACCGCCAGTTTGAGGACGGGATTCGCCAGTCTCTGGGACAGGAATACCCGGCAGTGCGGTACGATGTGCCCGTTCTCGAAGTGGGTTCCCCGAACAGTCCCGAAGCACAAGCCTTCATCCAGTCCTGCCGTCCAGATGCCATGCTGGCTTGTTGCAAACACATTCTGAAACCCGGCATTTTCGAACAGGCCCAGTTGGGTACGTTTGTGATGCACCCCGGGATTTGCCCGGAGTATCGCAACGCTCACGGATGCTTTTGGGCACTCGTGAACGGCGACCTGGAGCGTGTGGGCATGACGCTGCTGAAGATCGATCGCGGGATCGATACCGGCCCGGTCTACGGACACTTTTCGGCGAATTACGACGAGGTCAGCGAGTCGCATCTCACGATCCAGCGCCGCATGACCTATGGCAACCTCAATCGGGTGCAGCGAATTCTCGAAGAGTTCGAAGCGGGAGTCGCCGAGCCGATCTCTACCGCCGGACGAGCCTCCGCGGTGTGGGGACAACCGACGTTGTCGAGTTACTGGAAGTGGAAGCGCGCAGCCAAACTCCGTCGTGAGCTTCCAGTGGTTCTGGAAGAATCTCGGGCCACGCAGGAGACTCTCGCAGCGGTCCATCCGGTTCCCGTTCAGCCGCGATGTGCCACGGGGGCCACAAACACCGCTCCAGAGTTGAGCTCGCGTTAAGGAACAGTCCCGAAATAAGTTCCGATTTTCGCTGTAGGACGGACTTCTAGTCCGTCCTGTCAAAGACGGACTGGAAGTCCGTCTTACGTTCTGCAAATCCGCTTCTAATTCCGGGACAGTTCCTTACGTCCGTCCGCTCGCTGTCGAGCGCCATTCCCGGACCCGCTCCCAGGCCCACAACACGCCGCCAGCGAATGCCAGCCCCAGACCCAGGACACTCGGCGATAAGCAGGCCCACCAGATCACGCCCATTCCGGCCATCGTCGCATTCGGGCGGGCAGCCAGCTTCTCGGCGATGTCGTGCTTGCGGAAGAGACGCACAATCCACGTCAGCAGCAGCAGCGACACGAACGACGCCAGGCTGGCGGTCATGATGAGCGCCCAGCGGCGATCGAGCAGACGCGGCCCTGTCCGTTGAGGTTGGGACGACCGCAGCCACAGCGACCGCGATTCGCCGCATAACGCGAGCGTCGCGTCCAGCCCCGAGTCATGCAGGCTCGGGGACTTGTCGCTGACGGGGACTGAGAGATTCCCGCCCGATTGCGAGAACTCTGTCCACTGTGGCACGAGCTGGTCGCGACGGGTGGACTCTGCGGCAGTCAGCCCCACCATCCGCCCCAACTCGTCCCGGCTTTCGGCCATCTCGTGGAGCAGTGGTCCATCAACTTCCCACGAGGCTCCCCGGAATTCACGGGCCGCTTGCAGGAGTGCCTCGGACCGGTCGAGCCAGAACTCCGGCAACAGCGGATCTCGGCGGCCCCAGTGATCGAGCAACACCTCGTGATGCGGCGGAACGACGGCGAGCCAATGGGGGAACACCGCCCCACCCGGCAGCCGCACCAGATCGCCCGGATCGTGGTCGGGAGGACCGCCCTCGGACTGCCACCACACGACCAGTTCGTGCGACAGGTCATTCGCCCGCGAGGGGATCCGAACCGGAGTGTCGGGACTTTGCACGTGACCATCAATGGCGATGGCCCGGATCATGGCCTGGGCCGATTCGGGAATGGCGAGCGTAATCTCGCGTTCTGAGATGAGCAGGTAAGTCGTGACCCCATAACGGGCCGCCAATGCGGGATCGCCTGCCCCGTCCAGCCAGATCAGCGACTCGGCGAGTACAGGTCGCACCACGGGTTCGCTCGCCGTCGTTTCGATCGTCACGTCGGGAGTGGTACTGGCATAGAGATCCTCTCGCGAATGGGTCAGGCTGTCAGTCCACCCCACGGGCCAACCGGTCGGAGCAGTCGAGAGCAGTGTCGAACTGGCCCGCGCGGGGCGATACCCCGCGGCTCGTGGCAACGAGACCCAGACCTCGGACCACACCACACCCGAGAGCTGGGGGAGCCGAATCGTCTGGCTGTCCAGGCTCTCGCTGGCGATCACCGCGCTGAGTGACAGTTCTGTGGGCTTGGAAGAGAGCGTCTGCGGACGCCAGAGATACGCTCGGCCATCGGCGGTCTGGCGAACGTTGTCGCGGCGGTTGGTGAGACGGAACTCCGTCAACCCCGGTTGGTCCCAGTCGATGCGCACGGGCGCGGCCAGTGGGTAATTGTCGAGAAGCTGGGCTCGCAAGGTGACTTGCCAGGAGCTGTCGCGTCGAGGGACCAGCTCGACCCACACGCGGGCGCTCCGTGCCTGGGCGATTGGCTCGACCTCGATCGAGAGCGGCGCGTCGGTCGTTCCCGGATGATATCGCACCTCTTCATCCGAGGTGCTGTCCGTGGGACGGAGCTTCGTGGTCGAGTCGGCCCACTGGAGGGTGGACACCACGCGAGACGAATTCCGCACCGTCACGGACGACTCGGTGGTCAGCCCGGAACGATACGCACACGCGGGCGGTGCCCACGGACCCGTGCCTTGAGCGAGCGTCCCCTCGATCCACACGAACTGGATGCCCGGCTGGCCATCCCGGATGCCGAGCCGCACTTCGTCACCCGTACGAGTCCAGCTCAATAGTCGATCGGCACCGTCTTGTTGCACGGTCACCCGCTCGATTTCGAGGCGCGGATCCAGGGCGAAGTGATGTTCAAACGGGACTCCCTGGGCGGTGTCGATCGTGGCTTCCAAGCGCCACTCGGAGCGGGGGGACTGCAACGTGATCCGTTGGGCGAGCTGAGCGCGAGCCGTGGCCGTGAGGGAGTTCACGGTCCACGCCGGTCCGTGGTGGTCACGGCACGTCCAGGCCACATCGGGCACCTGCCACACCATGCCAGCGAAGAGAGAGTCGGAAAACGTCTGCGGCGAAATCGGCGTGGCGGACGTGCGGGGAGAGGCGTCCACAATCCCGAAACCCGGTTTCGCCACCACTCCCACAAAGGTCTTCTCGGCGAGGACATCCGCTGCGGAATTCGCAGACAGCGGCACTGGCTGGTTGACGCGAGTCGGTCTCCAGCGGGGAGGAGCCATCTGAAATCCGGTGGCGGTCACGGGGAGGTACGCCAGGATCTCGACGGGGGCCAGAAGTGTGGACTCCGGGGTCGGTCGCAACCGCAGAGTGACCCGCGTCTCCGACGCCAAGTACTCCCACTGCGACTGGTCGAGCGACGGTCCCTGGATCGATTGAACGTACAATCCCACGGGCAAGGTGAGCGTGACCTCAGCCGGAAGACGTGGGTCGGTCGCCGTGACCAGCACTCCCAACTGGACCTTTCCGCCCAGAGGTCCGCACTCAATCAACGTCCGCAGCTGAACATCGGTCAGGTTCTCGCGAGGCGGTAACACGGGCGGACCGCTCGTCAGATCGAGTCGGCCCACCGGTCCGAGTTCGTACAGCCGAATCGTGTTGGTGGGACCGGTGAGGTCGCTCGGTGCTGCGGCCATCCGCCAACGATCGGAATGCAGAGCGAGCACGCATTCCGGTAATGGCGGGAGAACGGCCGAGAAGCTCAACGGCTCGTGATCGGTCGTGCTGGGGAGCGGTCGAAACTTCAAGGACACCGTCCTCGTCACGACCGTCTTCAGCGTCGAGGTCGCGGTGTTCGTCTCCGGCGGTGGCGGAGGCACGGCGGTGGCCGGTTCGGCGTCGTGACTCCCGAGCGGCAGAACGAATCCTCGGCGGTCAGCTGCGGGGATCAGGCGGACCGGTTGCCCGTCAATCAGGGCCTCGACGTGATCGAGCGAGATGCCTTGCAGGGGGAGACGGAGCGGAGCGCGAGGTGCCTCGCCGAAGACGGCGACCTCGTACGTGGCGGTGATGCGTGGCGGTCCCGAGGCATCGGCCTGCACGTCATAGCGGCTGGACTTCAGGAGCCACGGCGGACCCGCCTCACCCTCGCGCCAGGCGTCCCATTGTGGCCGATACGCGGCGTCAAAGTAGACGACAGTCTCTTCACCCTCGGGGGTTTCGAAGTAGACCAACTCGGGGCGAGTGGTGGGCTCCTGCCCTTGCCCCGTCGAACTCCACACTAGGCCACCGGCCACCGCCAACCACCCGGTCACGACAGCGGCCCGTCCCAGCGTGGACGGTCGCTTCGCCTGCGGATCGACCAGCAAGTCCCGACCGATGGCGAACCGGCGCGGGATAATGATCGCCAGCAAACTCCCCAGAAACGCTCCTCCCGCGATCGGTGCGTACGGCTCTGCGACGAACACCGCCGTCACCAGCCACGCCCCTCCCAGATAGATCCAGCTCCGCCGAAACCAAGAGTATCGCGCCCGTCTGACTCCGATGCCGGCGACCAGTACACCCAGAAAACCACACCACGCCAGGCTGTGCGAAACATCCCGGTTCCAGGTCTTCATCGTCAGGCGTTCGGGTATCCGAGGAGCCACGAACCAGATGTCGTTCGAGCGTGGGGCCGATCCCTCGCGCGGGGTTCCGTTCATCAGCGATTTCCAGTCCGCCTGCACCAGCGGATTGAACAGCGTCTCGCCCGGGTGCCGTGCCAGTGGCCCCAGCAGCCGCTCTCCGGGGCGAGGCTGGATTGACGGACTGACCGCCGCTGTGATCGGCAAGCGGTACAGCATCCGCTCCGCGTCGAGCATCAGATGCCACGCAAACTCGGTGACCAAGCAGTCGAGGTGAGGGAACACGACCTCGTCCTTCGAGACGATCAAGCCCGGCATCGCCGCCGTGCGATACTCCAGAACCAGTTCCGACATCGGCGGGGCTGCCGGGTCGAGGACCACTTCCGCGTCGAGACGCACGAACGAGATTTCCTGCTCGTCGGCAATGACGTGCGTCAACTCGGCTTCCAACGGCAGCGACAGATGAAACGCCCCCGGAGCAGCAGCACGGGAGAACTGGAACGTGGCCCGGTGCGGATGGGATCTGCCGACTCGCGAGGTTCTCGTTTCCAACTCCAGTGTCGCACACAGGAGAGCCACCTCGCGCGCGACCTCTGCTCCACCGGAGGGGTTCTCGGGATCGATGAGTGTCGACCCCTCCTCGCGAAACAGCGGCTTGGCCTGCACATCGAACGCCGGGATGCGAATCCCGGTCGGCACCCCTTGAGAGTCATCCGGTTGCGACCACTGGACCGCTTGAATCAGCTCTTCGTCCGCAGCCGATCCGTCGAGTTCGACCGTGCCCGTCGACCCGGGGTCGAGTTCCCAGGGCCGGGTGTCCCACACCACTCCGCGCACAGAGCAGCGCTGCACATCGCGCAGTCGCGGAATCGGCAGGGGACGAGGCACTCCCGGCTTGAGGGCCGCAGCCTTGAACTCCATCAGCAGTGTGCAGTCCCGGTCGGGGCGGACCGGCAGTCTCAGTTCCACATTCAGCAGGCTGTCCCCCAGCGCGGTCCCGGTGACTTGCCAGGCGGGGGGGGCGATCTCCGAAGACTCCGCCGATGCCACCGAAATCAGATCCCAGCCGGGCGGGATCAGCATCTGGGGTGAGAAGAGTTCTCCTTCGTGGGTCGAGAGCCGGACACGCACGCGGCTCACGGGAGACTCGCCACGTACATCCGCAATGAACAGAATCTCTCCCTGCAACACAGCCGCCGGTTCTCCCACTTGCAGGGTCAACTGGTTCTCGTTCGAGAGGACTTCGTACGAGCGGATCTCCTGACCGGCCTCTTCGCTCAGCTTGGTTTGCCGCAAGCCGACCGTCTCCACGGCCCGCACTTC
>JAYTWO010000137.1:0-12430 GCA_043743415.1 Planctomycetota bacterium | reverse complement strand
CCGCTTTGGGCTACCGGGGCGGCACAGCCGAAAGAGGTTTGTACAGGGCTGATCGTATCGCGAGCGAACCTCTTGTGCCAAGGCACACAGGTAGGCTCCAAAGCGAGCCAACCTGTGCCACCCCATGACTTTACCGGGGCCACCCCGCGACGGCGTGCCCTTCGACAACAACCACGCCGAGCGCTCGATCCGCCCCGCCGTCATCATCCGCAAAAACAGCTACGGCAACCGCAGCGACCACGGTGCCGACTGCCAAGCGGTCCTGATGTCGATCTTTCGCACCCTCAAACAACGCGGCCACGACCCAATCAAAACCATCCTCACCGCCATTCAAACCTCCCTCCAAACCGGCCAACTGCCGCCGCTGCCCGCCAGGCGGACTTCAGACGGCTGATGTGTTACGATAAATGCAATCTGTTACGGTATGTAGAAATCAGCGACGCGCACAACGCCGTCGATGATTCTTCCCGTCACCGTCACGCTCGCCCCATTGCCCATCCTACTTTGCGCGACCGTCCGCAATCGCATCGAACAGCCCGTCCCAGGTCGCTTCGCGGGCCGTGACTGTGATCGGCAATCCGATCTCGCTGGCGGCAGCGGCGGTGATCGGGCTGATGGCGGCGAGGTGGATCGACTGACCGATGCGGGGGCGAGCCTCGGGGGGGAGCAGGCGGGCGAGATTTTTGGCTCCGGAGGGGCTGCTCAGGCAGATCCAGTCGAGGTCGCTCGCGCGGAGGAGTTCCTGCACCTGCGGGGTGAACTCGATGGCGTCGATGTTCTGGTAGACCGGGAGTTCCGTCAGGTCGGCCCCAGCGGCGCGCAGGGCTTGTGGCAGGACATCGCGCCCGCGCGAGGCTTTCACCCACAGCACGCGCTTCCCCGCCACTTGCTCCTGCAACGCCGCAGCCAGGGCCTCCGCTCGGAACTCATCTGGCACGAGATCCGCACGCAGGTGCCAGCGGGCCAGTCGCTCTGCCGTGGCGGTCCCGATGGCGGCGAGTTGACACTCACCGAAGCTGCGACCATCGCCGTCTCGCCCCCACAGTCGACCGAGGAACGCATCGACCCCGTTGACGCTCGTGAAGACGGCCCAGTCGAACGTCCTCAACTGCGAGAGCACCGCGTCGACCTCGGTCCAATCGATGATCGGTTCCACGGCAATCGTCGGCATCAAGATCGGCTCGGCCCCCAGTTGGCGGGCTCGCCGCATAGACTCCTCAGCCTGTCCCACGGGACGCGTGATCCCGATCCGCAAGCCATGCAGCGGACGCTTCTCGACCCAACTGGCCTGCTCCCGCAACCGTACGCAGTCGCCGACAATCAGCAGCGACGGCGGCTTGAGCTTGGCCGCCTGAGCCACTTTCGCGATCGTCGAGACGGTGCCCGTGACCACCTGCTGCCGAGGCGTCGTCGCCTGGCACACGACAGCTGCGGATTCGGTGGGGGATCTTCCCGCCTCGATCAGAGAGTGCGTGATCTGCTCGATGCGGTGCAGTCCCATGTAGAACACGAGCGTGCCGGGGAACTGGCCAAGTTGCTCGTAGGGCAGCGCACTCTCCGGCTTCGTCGGGTCTTCGTGCCCCGTGATGAGGGCCACCGCGGACGCATGGTCGCGGTGCGTCAGCGAGATCCCCGAATAGACCGCTGCCCCCGTAGCGGCCGTGATGCCGGGGACAACCTCGAAGGGGATTCCCGCTTCGGAGAGGGCGACGGCCTCTTCACTGCCGCGACCGAAGATAAACGGGTCGCCGCCCTTGAGCCGCACGACTGTCTTGCCTTCGCGGGCGGCGGCGATCAGGCGTTGATTGATCTCGGACTGTTCGAGGTGTCGGCTCCCCGGCCCTCCCACACGGGCTGTTCGCTCGGCGGTGGCGCGAGAGAACTCCAGCAGTTGAGGATTGGCCAACCCGTCATAGAGGATCAGGTCGGCGAGTTGCAGGCACTCAAGCCCCCGCAACGTCAGCAACCCCGGATCACCCGGCCCAGCCCCGACGAGATACACGACGCCGCAGCGTACAGTCGGAGAGGGTTTCGCAGGGGGCGGCGTGTCGGTCATGGGTTCGCAGAAGAGAGAGCGGGCGGAGTCGTGGCGGTCGACGCGGTGCAGACCGCGCCAGCGAGATTCGCCTGACCGCACCCAACTTGCCCTCCACGGACAAGCGCATTGTACCTTACCGCCGGGGCGTCTACGGGTTCAACGGTTGTCAGGAATCGGCCTTTCGAGATGCGATCGATGCCAATGATCTTCAATTCGTGTTGACACCTTACCGATCGGCTGGGAACATGGTCGGAGCAGCTGCGCCGCGCCGTGTCATCTCCGGAAAGGGTTCGCCATGTCCACTGTCGTTCAGCCGGAACAGCTTCTGGAAGGTTGGCTCCAGAGCCTCTTTGAGCTGATGGCTGACGTGGAAGCCTGGGCCAGTGAACTGGGTTGGTCCACTCGGAGGATCGAGATGCAGTTGTCCGATTCCGAAGTTGGGAAGTACCAAGTCTCTTCACTGCTCTTGGCAAAAGGCGAATGCGAGATCTGGATCAATCCCAGAGATCGCAACACTTCAGATTATGCAGGCGTGGTCGAGATCTATCGGATGCCAGTCATGGACGATGTGGTCACACTTCTCTTCAAGCATGACCATTGGACGTTTCAGGTTCTCCCTGAAAGTTGCATGCATTCCGACTGTGCCGTGGATACCGGAGAATCGCTTTCCAGGGAATCGTTCGGCAAGGTGCTTGATGTCGTGATGTGCCATGAGGTTTGATTCCTACATTTGGCTCATGCGGGTCAGGGCTGTCGAGCGAGAATATCTGTCCACCGGTTTCGCGATCAACGCTCTGCTGGATCGTGCGCGAGTGGATCCCATGATCCTGGGCGGAGATTTCGAAGTGCGGGACTTAGTGCGGTCTGCAGAGAACCTAGAGGGAACATACCTCGTCCGCATGTTCTCCGAGTTCGAAACCGGTCTGCGGGCCTTCTGGGATGCGACGCGCCACAAGGAGTCACCATCGAGAACCCAAGACCTGATCAACGGGATCTCTGCCCAACGCCAGATTTCCGATCCCCAATGCAACGCGGTCCATGCCGTCCGGGAATATCGAAACCTCCTCGTGCATGAACGCGAAGAGGACCGAATCCCCATCACACTCGCTCGGTCACGACGGTCTCTCTGCACATTCCTCAGCTACCTGCGATAGCCTCGTCTCACCCCACTCCCAATTCCCGATTCACCACTTCCTCAACCATGAACCACCCTTGGATCGCTGACCGCCTGCACAAAATCGACGCCTCCGGCATTCGGAAGGTGTTCGACCTCGCAGCCAACATGCAGAACCCGATCAACCTCAGCATCGGGCAGCCGCACTTCGACACTCCCGAGGTCATCAAGGAGGCCGCCAAGCGGGCCATTGACCAGGGGCGGAACGCCTATAGCCAGACGCAGGGGATTCGCCCGCTGATCGACAAAATTCAATCGTCGGTCGACGCCGAATACCACCACACCGACCGCAAGGCGTTCGTCACCAGCGGCACCAGCGGGGCGCTGATGCTGGCCTTAGAGTGCCTCGTCAATCCGGGGGATGAGGTGATCGCCTTTGACCCGTGGTTTGTGATGTACAAGCATCTGACCACGCTGGCGGGCGGGACGATTGTGCCCATCTCGACCTACCCCGATTTCCGGATCGACCTCGACAAGGTCCGCAATGCCATCACTCCGCGTACCAAGGTGATCCTGTTCAACAGCCCCTCGAACCCCACCGGGTGCGTCGCGACCGAAGAGGAGGTGCGTGGACTGGCGGCCCTCGCGAAAGAGAAGAACATCTGCTTGATCAGCGATGAGATCTACCGCGCCTTCTGCTACGACCGCCCCTTCGTCAGCCCAGCCCAGTTCAACGACCAGACGCTGGTGATCGACGGGTTCAGCAAGTCGCACTCGATGACCGGCTGGCGGGTCGGCTGGGCTCACGGACCGGATTTTCTGATTCAGCAGATGACGAAGCTGCAGCAGTTCACGTTCGTGTGTGCCCCGCATCCGTTCCAGTGGGCGGGGGCCGAGGGGTGGGATCTGGACATCACGCCGTACGTGGCCGACTACAAGCGCAAACGCGACCTGATGGCGGCGGAACTCGCCGGGCACTACGAGATCATCGGAGCCGACGGAGCCTTCTACATGTTCATCCAGGCCCCCTGGGGCACAGCCACCGAGTTCGTCAAGCAGGCCATCGAGAACGAACTGCTCATCATCCCCGGAAACGTCTTCAGTGCCCAGGACTCTCACTTCCGCCTGAGCTACGCGGCGAAGGACGAGACGCTGCTCCGCGGGGCGGAGGTGCTGCGGAAGATTGCCCGGGGGTAGCTCTCGTCATTGGGGGCGAAGGCCAAAACCGATTGGTACAATCCCGACCATGTTTTGGCGGGAGATTTCGGAGAGATCACCTCTCCTCTTCAGGAATCGTTG
This sequence comes from Planctomycetota bacterium, assembly GCA_043743415.1. Taxonomy (GTDB): domain Bacteria; phylum Planctomycetota; class Planctomycetia; order Planctomycetales; family Planctomycetaceae; genus TH-plancto1. The sequence goes on along the minus strand of JAYTWO010000137.1, from coordinate 7,979 downwards.
AGATGTCCTTCACCTACCTCAATCGTCAAGGCGAAACGTACTACCTGCACATCGGAAAGACCAAGACTGGCAAGCCGAAGTACTCCTTCTCCCGGTCCAGCGAAGGCGTTCTGGCGGACGAGCTTCCGGTTGAGTACGAAATCCGCGAACAAGTCACGGGACAAATCTCGGTCCGCTTGGCGAAGCCCAAGCTGATCAGTGACGAGGAAGTGCTTGAACTTGAGAACGCCGTTGCGGAGGTCGTTCCCGAGAATCGGTTTTATGTGGACCGGAACGAGAAGCTGCTGACGGTCTATGTGGTCGACCCCAGCGGCGATGAGGCAGAGGCGATGCGGCGTATCGGGGGGCCGTTACTGTCTGCGGAGCGTGTGGAGGACTATATCCGTCGATCGACCCGGTACGAGCACACGTTCCGGTTTCAATTGTTCGATGCGAAGTGGCGGGTCTTCCAGACGCAACGCTACTGCTATCGCGGGCGGATCGACGCCTGGATCGATATTGGAGGTCCCGGGTTTCTTCCAGACTTGGCGGAGACCTATCTCAAGCACATCGGGCAGATGTCGTACTACGATCTGCTGGGACCAGCGATCACTCGACGCGGAGGCTCGGCGGGATCTAGATGACCGAGTGTGTCGCTCCGGCAATACGGAGAAATCGCCGACAATGGAGACGCGCACACGGCGGTCGTCCCCGATCGATTCGCGCCCGCTGATGAAACGCATACGATGCGGGTTCGTCTATCCTCCCGAGTGCCCCATCGAGATGAATCCCGTGAAGAATCGACTGCTGGTCTGCGGAAGTTTGCTGGCCTTGGGCCTCATGAGTTGGGCACTCGTGCAGGGGGATGAACCGGCGTCGGCCCCAGTCGCGGTGGCCAAGGCTCCTTATAACTCCGAGCCCTCCACGCTCCCGTTCACCTCGCCCGAGGACGCCGTCAAAGGCATGACCCTGCCCCCCGGATTTTCCGTCAGTATTTTCGCCGCTGAGCCCGATGTGCAGCAGCCGATCGGAATCTCGTTCGATACGCGGGGGCGGTTGTGGGTGGCGGAGAATTACACCTATGCCGAGGCGTCGATCAATGCGGACCGGTCACTGAACGACCGGATTGTGATCCTCGAAGACACCGACCACGATGGCAAGTCGGACAAGCGGAAAATCTTCTGGGACCAGGGGAAGTGCATCACCAGCGTCGAGACCGGGTTCGGAGGCGTGTGGGTGCTCGACCTGCCGCGATTGATCTTCATTCCCGATCGCAACCGCGATGATGTGCCGGATGGTCCGCCCGAAGTGGTCCTGGATGGGTTCGAGTACGACTCGCTCAGGCATAACTTTGCCAACGGACTCCGCTGGGGGCCGGACGGCTGGCTCTATGGACGGCACGGGATTCTGGCGACCTCGCGGCTGGGCCATCCGAGTGCCGCTCCGGCTGAACGGGTCGCGATGAACGTCGGCATCTGGCGTTATCACCCGACGCGCAAGGTCGTCGAAGCCTACGCCCACGGCACCACCAACCCCTGGGGCATGGACTGGGACGAGCATGGCGAGATGTTCGTCATCAACACCGTCATCGGCCATCTGTGGCATGCCGTGCCGGGGATTCACTGGCAGCGGATGTTCGGCGAAGACCTGCGGCAGAACTTGTATGAACTGGTCCCGCAGACTGCTGACCATTTCCACTGGGACACGCGCGAAGCGTGGAACGATATCCGCAAGATCGGCGTCTCGTCGACGACCGACGCAGCTGGAGGCGGGCACGCGCACTGTGGGTTCATGATCTACCAGGGAGGCAACTGGCCCCAGGAGTATCACAACAGTGCCTTCACCGTGAACCTGCACGGCCACCGGCTGAACCGCGACACCATCGAGCGGCACGGAGCGACCTATGTCGCCCACCACGCCCCCGACTTCATGAAGATCGCCGACCCGTGGTTCCGAGGGACCGAACTGCTCCAACATCCCGATGGCAGCGTGTACATCGCCGACTGGACTGATGTCGGCGAGTGCCACGAGAACGATGGGGTCCATCGGACCTCGGGGAGGATTTACCGGGTGTCGCATGGGGAGAGAAACAGCCACCCGCCTGACTACGAACAGCTTTCCAATTCTGAATTGATCGTTTTCGCTATAAAAATGAGTGGAACTGAGGGACGATTAGCCCTCCGAGTCCTACAAGGACGCAATCTAACTGGGACGAAATATGACGCTGAATCGAAAGACCTTCAGGGGCGGTTGGCAACTGGTGCAGATCTCATTGGTATGAATGATCGCTTAAAGCGACTTCGTCGTGAGCAAATTGGGCCATCGCTCCCGGGGAGCCCCGCTCGAACCCGCATGATGATGACTCTCCACGCACTGGGAGGGACAGACGAAGTATTCTTAGCGGGGCGGCTGAAAGACCCTGAAGAGAACATTCGCACTTGGGCAGTGAGGCTGTTGAGTGATGGAATTGAAGTCACTCCAACGGGGGTGGACGCACTGAATAAGCGTGCGTCGCAGGAGCAGAGCGGTTTGGTGCTAACGTACATGGCATCGGCTTTACAGAAGTTCACCTCTGCAAATGACCGCTTCACCCTCGCGAGTGCGATCAGTCAGCATGAGGCTTTCGCCGCCGACCCCGTCTTGCCACTGATGGTCTGGTATGGGTTGGAGCCGGTCGTCGTGAACGATCCCGCTTCGGCACTTCAGCTCGCTGCGACAACGAAATTCCCGAAGCTGCGGCAGTTCATTGCTCGGCGGTTGGTGAGTGCTCCGGCGGTACGGTCGCGGTCGTTGGATGAGTTGGCGGGGATGTTGCTGAAGGCCGACTCGCCCGTACGAGGTGACTTGCTCACCGGCATTGCCAAGGGGTTCGAAGGAGTCCGCAAGGTCGCCGCTCCGAAGGGGTGGGAGGAGACCGCGAAGGCTCTGGCGAGCGACCCGAATGCCGATGTGCAGCGGATCGCCAAGGAACTCTCTGTCGTCTTCGGCGATGGTCACGCGATGGAGGAGATCAAGGCACTCGCTGCCAACGATGGAGCCTCCGTCGAAGCTCGGCAGCAGGCGATTCATACTCTCGTCGAGGCCCGCGAGGAGTCGGTCGCTCCGCTGCTTCAGAACCTGCTGACCCACCGGGAACTCGGCATCGCCGCCGTGCGCGGGCTGGCTGCGGTGCATCATCCGGACACGGGGAAGCTGCTCGTTGAACGATTTAACACCTTCGCCCCGCCGACGAAGTTTGAAGTGGCCAACACGCTCGCCTCGCGGGTCGAGTTCGCCACGCTGATGCTGCAAGGGGTCGCCGACGGCAAGGTCGACCGCAAGTTCATTTCGCCGTTCTTGCTGCGGCAGATGCAGACGCTCGGCAACGAAGCTCTCTCCGCCAAGGTCAACGAACTCTGGCCCGAACTCAAGCAGCTCGCCGCCGACAAGCAGCAGAAAGTCGCCACTTGGAAAGAGAAGCTGACGCCCGATGTCCTCGCAGCGGCCAACGCCAGCCGGGGCCGGGTGCTGTTCGAGCAGTCGTGTGCCAAGTGCCACCGGCTGTTCGGCAGCCCGATGGGGATTGGGCCGGACCTGACCGGGGCGCAGCGTTCGAATCTGCATTACGTGTTGGAGAACACGCTTGACCCGAGTGCCACGCTCGGCGAGAACTACAAGATGACGATCGCGGTGCTTGTCGATGGCCGGGTCATTAACGGGATCGTGGGAGCCAAGACCGAAGGCACCACCACCTTCAACACCCCCACCGGCCCGATGGTGGTCGAGAACAGCCAGATCGAGGAGACTCGTGTCTCCAACCTGTCGATCATGCCGGAAGGGCAGCTCGACCTGCTGAGTGAACAACAGGTGGCCGATCTCGTGAAGTACGTGCAATCGGCGGAGCAGGTGGCGCTGCCGTAGGAGAGGGGGCAAGTGGCAAGTGGCAAGTGGCAAGTGGCAAGTGACAAGTGGCAAGTGGCAAGTGACAAGTGACAAGTGACAAGTGACAAGTGACAAGTCATCAAAAACCACTTGTCACTTGTCACTTGTCACTTGCGGTTCACGGCAGACTTACGTCTGCCGCTCTCTCAACCCTCTACGATCTTTCTCATGGGTTTCGAAAACCGCGACTACGCCCGCACCGACGACCGCTCCTACTCTGCCCCCGGGAGTCGGATGTCGATTATTGGTTGGATCATTGTGGTCAACGTGGCGGTGTTCGTGGTGCAGTGCATCTGGACGCGATCGGTGGGGCCAGCGGACATTCCGCCGGGCACTCCTGCGGATGTGTCGGAGTGGATGCTTGAGGAGCGGGTGTCGATCATTGACGAGTGGTTCTCACTCGACCCCCGAGCCATCCTGCACGGGCAAATCTGGCGGCTGACCACGTACGATTTCCTGCATGCCCGCGAGAACATCTGGCACCTCGTGTTCAACATGTACCTGTTGTATCTGACGGGAAAACGCCTGCTGGATGTCTATACCGAACGGGAATTCCTGATCTTCTACCTGGTGGCGGGAGTGCTGTCGGGGATCGCTTACCTCGGCTGGGGATTGGCGATGGGGGACTACCGCCCCGCGATCGGAGCCTCGGGAGCGGTGTGCGCGGTGATGGTCAACTACGCGATGCGGTGGCCCGAGGACCGCTGGTACTTCTTCTATGTGATCCCCGTGAAGGCCATCTGGCTCTCGATCATCACGGCCGTCATGGACATCTATCCTTTGTTGCTCGAATTGGGAGGCACCGTCCCTCGATCCAGCACCGCCCACTCGGCCCATGTCGGCGGGTTGTTGTTTGGCTATCTGTATGCCAAGCACCATTGGCAGTTGGAGCCGCTTCTGGATCGCTTCAAGATGCAGAATCCCCTCAAACGCCGACCCCAACTGCGGGTCGTGCGAGATCTGGAAGCTCCCGAGCGTGCGCCCTCGCGGCGGGACGCGGCTCAGTTGCGGGAACGGCTCGACGAACTGCTGGCCAAAATCACGGAACAGGGACAAGGCAGCCTGACCGAGTCCGAGCGGCAGGAACTCAACGAAGCCAGCCGGTACTTCCGCGAGCGGCGGTAGTGAGTCGAAACCCCAGAGGTTGCAACCCCTGGGCTGGCTTCTGGAAACTGCGCTGTTACTTGTCTGCCTGCACTTCCCCGGCCATCTCCAGCAGCGCGGCCATGATCTTCTCGGACGCAGTGGACTCCAGGTAATTCGTCCCCGGCCAGGTTTCGTACCCGCCGAGTTCGAAGTGCCTCGGGGTCGGCAGATACCCGTAGTACCCGTGGGCCAGTTCGACCATGAACGAGTGCTTGATCGGGCTGCGTTTCTTGAACTCCAGGCCGGTCTCGGCGAACGTCTCACACGGGGAGGTGCCGATGCCGATGTCGCCGATGCGCAGCACCTGCACCGGGAGCTTGGTGGTCGGGCTGGCCTTGGCGAGTCGCTGGATTCGCCCGGCGTAGATCACGGCGATGTCGTTCTTCTTGAGCAGGTTCTCCGGCTTGGTCTCGGTCAGGATCGCCCAGTCCAGTAACGCGGGCTCGACCGTCCGCCAAGCGACATCCAGCTCTCGGTAGCGGGCACTCAGCGGGACATGATCTTGCCACTTGACTCCGGTCAGTGCGGCGTTGACCTTCGCGGCCACATCCTCAGCGACGTACCGCATCTGCTCGTACGGCGGCTTCCCCGGACGCGGCGTGCGGAAGTTGATGTTGTTGCAGTCGCCGCTCGTGCCGTTGGCCAGCAACGCCACAAACGGCGGATCCTGGTCCCCATTCGGTTGCAGCTTCTTGAGGGCCTCGCAACAGATCGCAAAGTAATCCGCCGAGATGTCCGCCCCGGCCACTCCGCCGACATAGTGCAGCGAGTAGGCCGAGAAGATCGAGATCATCCGCCCGCCCGGCTCGCGAACCGCAATGAAAGACACGGTCGGATCGGTCGGCCCGGCGGGTTCGATCAAGTCCGGACTCCCACCCGGCGGATTCATCTTGACCTTGTCGACCTTACCGAACGGAGAGACCAGCGCCGGACTCCCCTCCTTCATGAACCAGCGACGGTTGAACAAATGCTCGGGCACGTCCACCGAACCGAATCCGATCTGTGCCGGCCGCAGCTGATGCACGGCCCGCCGCACGCCGTCGCTGATTCGCTGGGCCACGAACTTCTGGTAGACGTTGAGTTCCTGGTCCGACTGGTATCCCCGCTCGCCCAGGGCACTGGCCGCCGAGTGCGTGTGCGTCCCGCTGATCAGTACATGCTCCGGTGGGATGCCGGTCGCGGCCTGAATCTGCTGGCGGGCCTCGACGCTCAAGCTGCGACTGAGGCCGAGTAGATCGCACACGACCAGAGCGAGTTTCGTCTTCCCATCGTCCAGGACCAGACACCGCGCATGCAGCTCATCATGAATGTTCGTCGACGGGATCGGCGAGAACCCGCCGATGATGTCGAGGCCGATCTCCGGGGTGATGTGGCTGGTGGCGGCCCCGGCGCGAAAGACGGGAGCGACCGGCTCGGCGGCTCGTAGCGAGGCCGGGATCAGCAGTATGCACAGAACCAGTCGACGTGTCATCGCGAGCCTCACGGAACGTTCAAGGAACAAACGGTTCTGACTGAGGCTGCCCTCAGCCTGATGCCAGCCCAGAACCAGTGATCCCGCAGAGAATCAGCGAACCGCTGTCGCGTTCGACAGTCCAGGAGGATCAGGGGCATACCCCACTTGGTAATACGCAGGAAAATGATAGTACGCCAGTTGCCGCTCTCGCCAGTGAGCGAGCGTCGCATGCAGTCTGCTGGCGAGCTGCGGGTAGGTCCGGCTGACATCCTGCGACTCACCCGGATCGGACTGGAGATCGCGCAGCATGGTCGCGCCGGTTCGAAGGTTCAGCGAGAACTTCCACCGTCCGGCAGACTGCAAGGCATCCACATGAGCTGCGGGACGGTTGACATGAAAGAACAGCAGTCGATCCTCTAAGGCCGGACGATCCGCAGCCAGGACATCGATCCCCTGGTAGCTGGGATGTGCGGACCAGCCGAGGAGTCCGTGAATGGTGGGCAACAGGTCGACGTGCTGGAGAGGATAGGATTCAACCCTGGCCTCCAGCAAAGCAGGAGCATGGATGACGGTGGCCACATGGATCACGGGTTCCACCGGCTCGCGCGCATGCCCGACGCTCTGGCTTTCGTGGAATGCTTCGCCGTTCTCACCCAGGACCACCAGAACTGTATTGTCGAGTTTCCCTAGGCGCTTTAATGTGTCGGCCATGCGACCGATCTGAACATCGCACTGATGAATGCCGTTGTAATAGGCGTTTTTAACCAGGGGAGTCTTGGACGGCGGGTGATCCATAAAGGTGACATCCTCATCCAGATGGCAGGGCTGAAAAGGACGTGGCGCATCGTCGGGAATCTCGTAGGGGAAATGAGAGCTTTAAAAGTTCATGCTCAGGCAGAAGGGAGTGTTCCGGGAAGCGCAGGATGCGACCCACTCGATCGCCTTGTCCATGGTGTGGGCATCTTCCAGCCGTCCAGCAGAGAGTGAGCCGATGCTCAGCTCGTGAGCAAAACCGGGGTCGCGGGACGAGAGGTGTGTCCGTTGACCGCTCCGCTGCGCGTCATAGAACAGGTCCAGGTTCGGTGTCTCCAGAAACTGGTCCATCCCGCCCCAGCACTCGTTCTGAGACGAAATAAGGTTCATCCGACTATTTGGGGGGATGGTCATTCTTCAGTCTTTAACCTTGCAGCATATACTTGGTGTGGTGCAGGGTCAGGAGTCGCTCCTTAATGTGTTCGTAGTTTCGGTAGCCGTAGGCGCGTCTTTGTAGCGCACCGATTTGTTGTTGATGCCTTCGAGGGGACCGGTCGAGATGCGGTGGTCGTACCAGTTCAGCAGGCCTCGGCGGTGCATGCGAAGGGTCTTGGCCATTACCTGCATCTGCCGGATGCCGCTGGCCTCAGCGCGGCGGCACCAGGCATCGAGGTGCTTCTCGGCGGCGGCTTTCGAGCGGTGGTTCCAGAACTGCCGCAGGTCTTCT
>JAYTWO010000136.1:0-4436 GCA_043743415.1 Planctomycetota bacterium | reverse complement strand
GAGTTGCTGGACGGCAAGATCGGAACCTTGCACTTTGACGAAGCCTGGCTGCCGCATGCGACGTTCCATACGTTCTATCGCGACATGCACGCGATTGGTGCGGATCGGCCACGACCAAAAGAGTCGATGATCTTCGCGACCCACTCCACGCATAAACTGCTGGCGGGGATTTCGCAGGCTTCGCAGATTCTGGTGCGCGAGTCGGAGACGCAGAAGCTCGACCGCAATATCTTTAATGAAGCGTATCTGATGCACACGTCGACCTCGCCGCAGTACGCGATCATCGCGTCGTGCGATGTCGCAGCCGCGATGATGGAACCGCCGGGGGGCACCGCTCTCGTCGAAGAGTCGATCATGGAAGCGATCAACTTCCGCCGGGCGATGCGGAAGGTCGACGACGAGTGGGGCGCGGGCTGGTGGTTCAAGGTCTGGGGACCGGACAAGCTGGCTGAAGAGGGGATCGGCGAACAGGCCGACTGGATGCTGGGAGCCGATGCGGACTGGCACGGGTTCGGCGACATCGCGCCGGGCTTCAACATGCTCGACCCGATCAAGGCGACGCTGATTACGCCGGGCCTCAATGTGCGCGGGGATTTCGCCGAGACGGGTATCCCCGCGTCGATCGTCACACGCTATTTGGCCGAGCACGGGGTCATCGTGGAGAAGACGGGGCTCTACTCGTTCTTCATCATGTTCACCATCGGCATTACCAAAGGCCGCTGGAACACCCTGGTGAGTGCTCTACAACAGTTCAAGGACGACTACGACAAGAACATGCCGCTGTGGCGCATCCTGCCCGACTTCTGCAAGGAGTACCCGCGCTACGAGGGAATCGGCCTCAAGGATCTCTCCCAGCAGATTCATGACACGTATAAGAAGCACGATGTCGCCCGCGTCACGACCGAGATGTACACCTCGGCCATGCAGCCCGCAATGAAGCCGTCCGATGCCTTCGACATGATGGCCCACCGCGAAATCGACCGCGTCGAGATCGACCAACTCGAAGGCCGCGTCACAGCCGTCCTGCTGACCCCGTACCCGCCGGGCATCCCACTGCTGATCCCCGGTGAGCGGTTCAACAAGACCATCGTCGAATACCTGCAGTTCGCGAGGATGTTCAACGAAAAGTTCCCCGGCTTCGACACCGACATCCACGGTCTGGTGGAAGAGGTCAACGGCAAGCGGAAGTACTACGTCGACTGCGTGCGCGGATTTTGAGAGCGAAGCCATCAGCTGTCAGCCCAGAGTTCCGATGGACTTCCGAGTTGTTTGACTGTCACCGAAGCATCATCGCGAGAACTGGGATTCGATGAGTCTGATCTACATCGAAACGACGATTCCTAGTTTCTACCACGAAGTTCGTAGCGACCCGACCAATGTGGCTCGTCGTGAATGGACCCGCGAATGGTACGATGTCGCCATCCAGACGGATGACCTTGCCACGTCCGCAGCAGTTCTCCAAGAACTCTTGCGAGGAGAGTTTCCTGGTAAGTCTTCTGCCGTGGCGATGATTACGGCTCTTGATGCGTTGCCGATTACAGACAGAGTTCTTGAGATTGTGGATGAGTATATCGCTCGTCAGCTGATGCCCCAAGACCCAGCTGGCGATGCACTGCATTTGGCAATTGCCTCGTACTACGCCTGCGACTTTCTGGTCACTTGGAACTGCAAGCACCTTGCGAACGCCAACAAGTTTGGACAGATCCATCGGGTCAATGATATACTGAGATTGCCAACACCAATCCTGACCACTCCTTTGGAACTCTTGGGAGGTACTGCGAATGACACCTGACCCGACCATTGATGAAATCCGCCGAATTCGACACGAGATTTCGCGGGAAGTGGGGCACGATCTGCGGCTCATGAAAGATCAGTTTGCGGAATTGGAGGCCCGGTTTACTCGCCCGTCCATCGATCGTGATGGGCAACGAACGCGTGACCGCCGTTCTGCTGACGCCGTACCCGCTGCTGATCCCCGGTGAGCGGTTCAACAAGACGATCGTCGAGTACCTGCAGTTCGCGAGGATGTTCAACGAAAAGTTCCCCGGCTTCGACACCGACATCCACGGTCTGGTGGAAGAAGCCAACGGGAATCGGAAGTATTATGTCGACTGCGTGCGCGGATTTTGAGGAGGACTGAGATGGGTTTCCTGCGGGGGAGTAAGTGATGTCACTGATCGAAGGATTTCGCGTCCAGAACTATCGTTCGTTGCGAGATGTGACTCTCGGAAAGTTGTCGAATACCCAGTCCTCAGAGCCACTGACACCGCTCACGGTTGTGATCGGGAAGAACGGAGTCGGAAAGAGTACGTTATTTGATGCGTTTGGATTTTTGGCGGATTGTCTGTCGACAGATGTTGAAGCCGCCTGTGATATGAAACAACGTGGTGGCTTCGAACGAATGCTGTCCCGTGGGGAGTCGGGAGCAATCCGATTTGAAGTGTATTATCGAGAGGCTCCGGGCGAACGTCCGATCACTTATGAGCTAGCCATCACTCTCGATACATCCGGACGCCCGTTTGTCGAATCCGAGGTTTTGAAGCAACGGCGGAAGGGACAAAAACACGGACAACCGTTCCCTTTCCTGCGGTTGAATCATGGCGTTGGAACTGTCTGGGTCGGCGAAGAGTCTCTCGAGGTCGAAGGCGAGGAGTCGAGTGACAAAGAGTCAATTGAACTGACCGATCTCCGGCAACTCGGAATCGCGACCCTTGGAACTCTCAAAGGGCACCCGCGTATCAAACGATTTCGAGACTTTATGAAAGGGTGGTATCTGTCGTACTTCCACCCGGATGCGGCGCGCAGCTTGCCCAGTGCGGGCCCGCAGAAGCATCTCAATATTCATGGAGACAATCTCGGAAATGTGGTCCAATTCATGGAACGCGAACACAAGGATCGATTCCAGTTGATCCTCCAGCGAATCGCGGCCAAGATTCCCGGGGTGCGTTCAATTCAGACCAAGGTCACTGATGACAAGCGAGTCCTGCTCCAGTTCGATGATGGCGCATTTCAGGATCCGTTCTATGCCCAGCAGATGTCCGATGGCACTCTGAAGGTGTTCGCCTATCTCTTGCTCATGGAAGATCCCGATCCCCCCCCCTTCATTTGTATTGAAGAACCGGAGAACGGGCTGTACCACAAGTTGCTCGATTCGCTGGCTCAGGAGTTTCGGAATCATGCCACAGGTGCCAAAGGGGCGCCTCAGATTTTCGTCACCACACATCAACCCTATTTCGTGGATGCCCTCAGTCCGCGAGAAGTGTGGATCCTCGAAAAAGGCGAAGACGGGTTTTCGCATCTGAGATGTGCTGCGGAAATCGAGATTGTTCAGAACTTGGTCAACGAAGACTTTAAGTTGGGAGGGTTGTGGTACAGTGACTACCTCGACGCCCAGTAAGCCAATTCATATTGAATTCCTGATGGAGGACGCTTCCGGAAAGATTCTTCTGGAAGCTCTACTTCCGCGTCTCCTGGGGCCGCTGGGGCAGCCTCATTCGTGGCGAGTCATCAGCTATAAGGGAATTGGAAAAGTACCTGCGGGATTAGCTGGCAAGAGCGATCCCTCCAGCCGGGTTCTGCTCGACCAGTTGCCTCGATTATTGAGAGGCTACGGAAATACTCCGGGGATCGATGCGGTTGTCGTTGTCTTGGACACGGACCGCAGAGACTGCCGAGAAGTTCTGGCCGAACTGCAAGGAGTGCTGAATAGATGCCATCCCGCCCCGAAGACCATGTTTCGATTGGCCATTGAAGAGATCGAGGCGTGGTACTTTGGCGATCAGACCGCGTTGCTGAAAGCCTACCCCAAGGCTGACAAAAAAGTGCTGAAGAAGTATCAACAGGACAGCGTCTGCGGCACTTGGGAGTCATTCGCTGATGCCGTTCATCCTGGTGGATCAAAGGCGTTGTTAAAGACGGGTTGGCCTGCTCCGGGTCAGGCGAAATGCACTTGGGCCGAACGGATGGGGCCGTTGCTAGAGCCTGACAACAACCGCTCACCGAGTTTCGGTAAGTTGCGTGAAGGGGTCCGCCGGTTGGTATCCGAATCGCAGTGACACACCACGATGCAGTATTACCTCGAACACACCGCGACTTGTGTCTCTGCGATTGCGGGAGCGCTGGCGGCGCGGGGCAAGCAGGTCGACCTCTTCGGAGTGGTGGTGCTGTCTCTGGTGACGGCTCTGGGCGGTGGCACGCTGCGGGATGTGTTTCTGGATGCGAGACCGGTGTTCTGGGTGGCCGATTCGAGCTTTGTGGTGACGGCGGTGGTCAGTGCCCTCGTCGTGTTTGTGGTGGCGAGATTCCGCTCGCTCTCGACGACTCCGCTGCTCTGGGCCGATGCGGGGGGCCTCGCGTTGTTTACCGTTGTGGGGGTCGAGAAGTCGCTGGCTCTGGGGGTCTCGCCGACCGTCGCGGTCGTGATGGGAGTCATCACC
>JAYTWO010000135.1:0-2685 GCA_043743415.1 Planctomycetota bacterium | reverse complement strand
GATCGATCCGGGAAGATCAAGGTGTACCAAACCATCGGCGCTGGCGCAAGTCTTCCCATTGCCCGCAGACTACCCATGGGTGCGCGCTGGCCCTGCGGTATCCCCATTGACCTGCATGTTGTTGACCCAGTTGATCTGTCCGTTCAGGGCTGCCATGTCGGCATCGTTGAGTCCATAGACAATCTGGCGAGCAATGTCAGCAGTACTGTTGCTCGTGCCGCCAAAATCGACGGTCCCTCGATTTCCCGCCGTTGTCAGCGACTTGGAGAGCGGGTACAGGTCGACCTCTTTGACACCGTCAGATCCGGAGGTGACGGTCCCCGTCGACTCGCTGTAGGAGTAACTATCCGTGCCGGTGCCCGCGACGAGCGCGGTCCAGGTGGGCAGATCCAGCGTGATCGGCAGAACGTCGAGATTCACCCCCGTGATCTTCTTCAGACCCGTGGCGGGCAGCAACGCCGCCTTACCCGAAACCACGACGCCCTTCTTCGACTGGCCAAACGAAGGCGCAATGAACAGATCGAGCTGCTTGTCACCTTGCGTGCTGCCGACCTGATCCCGGTGCAACGTGACTTCCGCCACGTTGTAGGGGGTCGCATTCCACGTCGTGTCCCACTTGGCGGTGGTCGCGTTCCAGGTGTACTTGCCCAGCTTCACATCGCGTGTCGCACTGCAATACACCGAACTCAGTCCCCCCGCCTGATTAGCCGCAGCTGTCGCGACGGCTGCCGCCTTGGCATTGGTCGCCACCTGAGTCGGGGTCAGCGTGCCGAATCCATCGCCCATCTCGAGGGTGGCAGCCAAGGCCGCGCCGTCGGCTGTGGAAGAGAGTTCAGATCGCGACAGGACAATGAAGCCGATGTCCACGACGAAGGCCGTGAAGGCCAACAACATGGAGAACACCATGGCACTGAGGACGAGGACATTGCCTCGACGGACCGGGAGATTCGGAATCTGGCGGGCGAAGCGTTTCATGATGAGGTTCCCTCGTGATCGCAAAGTTTGATTGCAAGCAGCGCCTGCGGGTGACATGTACTCGCACTCTTTCGCAGAGCGAAAGGCGACTCGACTGACCCCTGCTCGACAATCGTGTCCGCTGTGTCCGTGTGATGCAGCCGGTCACTGGAGGAGTGACGAAACGCGGTCTGCTGAGACACCCCCACGTGATGGTCCCCCCACGTGACCTGTGAGTTCGCGATCGAATGTGCCGGGTTGAAGCTGATCAGGTTGTCCGTCGGTGTGGGCCAGTTCAGCCGCCACGAATAGGTTCCGCCGAACTCGCCCCAACTGGCGGATGTGCCATGGCTGACTGCCATCAAGATGCGATCCATGCCGGTCAAGATGATCTCAGAGGCCGTCGTGAATCGAATGACCTCATCGGAGTCGAACGCACTGCAACCAAACTCCATCGTCATGGCCAGACCTGATAGAACCTGGATGTCGCCATCACGAGGCACTCGGGCAATGATGAGATCAGGAGGCTCAATTCTGACCATGATTGCCGATCGAGTGCGGACGGCATTTGAGTGTCACTCGTTGCTGATGACACATACTCAGGGACGGCGTGGATCTCCGCCCTCGATCAGATCACACCCAAGCGAAGACCGTTTCGTCCTTCTTGACCCTCTGGATCTGGCTCCCCTTTCGCTGATAGCGAATCTCCGTCCGCTGGAACATCGCGACGCGGTTACCCCCGTAGAGAACATCCGAGTTGTTGATCGAGGTTGAGGGCAACCAACTGTTCAGGTTGTTGATGTTCGCGTTGACCGACATGAGCATGGTCGATCCCCCGAATGTCCCCCACGAACTGGACTGTCCATTGATGACCTGGATGGCTGTGGTGTTTCCGCTGCCGGTCACATCGACCACGGTGGTGAACGTGATCACCTCGTTGTTGTATCGCAGCGGCACTCCCGCGAAACGCCGGATCGGAGCCGGCGTCGTGTAGATCGCTGAACCATTCCAGCACTGCAGGCTCATCCCGCCTGCGGAAAAACTGGGGATCGTCGTATGATTGAACTCCAGTGTGGCAAAGAGCCCATCGAGCGTATTGTATGGGCCGAAGTTCAACAGGATTTGAGGAGAACTCTTTGTCGAGTTGTGGTAGTTGATGTTGATGTACCAGTCCTCCTCGATTCTGACGATGTCCCCGGTACTGCCCGAGGGTGCAGCAAACAGATGGGCACCCGTCGTGTAGGCGGCAGTCAGACCGAGTGACGACATCAGGAACGAGCGACGTTTCATGGCAGGCTTTCTCGCGCAAGCGGAACTGGAACACTCTTTAAACGTAGGTCGCCACAAACGGACTGGCATGGATTTTTTGACAAAGAAGTGAAAATTCTTCCTCCAGAGCCAAAGACTCCTTGGCGGGGTGGCCCAGACGTGGCTTTGCACGTCTGGGTGACGCCGGGGGCCACTGGCGGTCGCTTTGGACCGCCAGTGTTTACGCGAGAGAAACGCCTCACCATCGATTCGACACCCGCTGCAGTCGGTCGACTTTGTCAAGGCGGCCAACCCGTGCTACGCCGTTGCGTTCACTCACGCCGGTCGCAGGTTGCCCCAGTCTTCGACCTGGGCCTTGGCGTGGTTCTCTTCGCAGAACTTCTGCACCCACGAGATCAGGGAGTCGCTGCGACCGGTGACATCGGCGGCGTTTTGGGCCTCGACGTTGAGGCGGAGCAGCGG
>JAYTWO010000134.1:0-4913 GCA_043743415.1 Planctomycetota bacterium | reverse complement strand
CGCCAGATTGAACTGGCCTGCCAGATTAAACTGGCTCAAGGTCTCGACACGCTCAAACGCAGCTGCCACCTCGGGAGCATGCGTGACCAGCAGCAGCGAGATCTTGTTCTCGCGGCAGGCGTCGCGGATCAGGTCGAGGATCTTCGTCTGATTGGCCCGGTCGACACTTGCCGTCGGCTCATCGGCCAGCATCAGCTTGGGCGAGTTCGCGAGCGAGCGGGCCACGGCCACGCGCTGCTGCTCCCCGACCGAGAGCATCGGAGGCCGATGGTTGAGCCGTTGCCCGAGCCCGACGCGGTCGAGCAACTCCTTGGCCCGCGACCGATCGACCCGACCACTGAACGACATCCCCAGCAGCACATTCTCTAAGGCCGTAAACGCCGGGAGGAGATGAAACGTCTGAAACACGATCCCGATCCGCTGGGCGCGAAACCGGTCACGGCTCGGCTCGGGGAGCCGGGAGATGTCGATGCCATCGACTACAATCGAGCCTTCGTCGACCGTGGTGATCCCCGCGATGGCGTTGAGCAGCGTCGTCTTGCCGCCCCCGCTGGACCCGACGAGCGCGACCTGCTCCCCGGCCTTCAACTCAAACGAGCTGATGCCCAGCACCGGCAGCCGCGTTCCATCCGGGAGCTTGTAGCTCTTGCGGATATTCTTGAGCACGAGAGACATCGGTCATCCTTCGAGACTGACGAAATCCCAGGGGTTGCAACCCCTGGGCTTTGTGAAACTACGCCACTTCATGCACCAGCACCACATTATGCCGACTCGTCGGCAACCCGGTGCCGGAGAGGAGCAGGATGCGGTCGCCGTGCTGGAGGTCGCCCGTGACCAACCCGCGCCGGACCACGAACTCGATCAACTCCCGGTCCTCATGAGCAGGAGCATCCGGCACCGGGATCACGCCCCAGTACAGGCACATGCGCCGCAGCGAAGAGAGACTGTCGCTGACCCCAATCGTCGGCACGAACCGGCGATTCTTCGAGAGGCTCAGCGCGGCCCGACCCGTCGAACTGGCCACCACCACCAGCTTGGCCGACAGCTCCTCGGCCAGCCGCCCAGCCGCTCGGGCGGCTGCATCAGTGATCGGGCTCACCCCCGGTGTGGGACGGCTTTCCTGGTCGCGGGACGGCAAGCGATCGCGCAGCAGTGGCTCGGTGGCGATGGCAATGCGGTGCATCATCTGCACGGCCTCGCAGGGGAATTTTCCGATCGCCGTTTCGCCGGAGAGCATGCAGGCATCGGCCCCGTCGAGGATGGCATTGGCGACATCGGTCGCCTCGGCCCGCGTGGGGATGCGCGAGTTGTGCATGCTGTCGAGCATCTGCGTGGCGATGATCACCGGCTTCCGTGCTCGATGGCAAGCCGCGACGATCCGCTTCTGAGCCACCGCGATCTCCGCGATGTCGACTTCGACACCGAGATCCCCGCGCGCCACCATGATGCCGTCCGCCTCGTGGACAATCGCCTCCAGATTGAGGAGCGCCTCGGGCTTTTCGATCTTGGCAATCACATGCGGCGCATTGGTCGGATGCTGGGCCAGGATCAGGTCTTTCAGGTCAATGATGTCTTGAGCGGTGCGGACAAAACTCAGGCTGATGTAGTCGGCCCCGGCCTCGACCGCCCACACGGCGTTCGTGCGGTCCAGGTCGCTCATGGCGGCTGCTTTGAGAGCGACATACGGAAGGTTCACCCCCTGCTTGCTGCGCAGGGTGCCCCCCTGTGTCACCTCGCACACCGCCCGCTGACCATCATTCGAAAGCACCTTGAGCGCCACGGTCCCATCGGCCAGCATCACGCGGTTGTCAGCCGTCAACTCATCCAGCAGCGGCTCATAGATGCAGGTGAACTCACGCGGGTCGGTCGTCACGTGGCCGCGAATGAACGCCACCTGCTCCCCGACCACCAGTTCTACGGACCCACCCGGAATCTCCCCCAGCCGCATCTTCGGCCCGGCGAGGTCCACCAGCACCGCCACCATCCGCCCGGCCCGCTTCTCCGCCAGACGAATCCGATCCAGCCGCACCTGATGCTCCGCAGCCGACCCGTGAGCGGTGTTGAGGCGAAACACATCCACGCCCGAAAGGATTAACTCCTCCAGCTTTTCGACCGTGTCACACGCCGGTCCGGCAGTCGCCACGATTTTGGTATGACTTTCACGCTTCCAGGAATCCAAGGGCATCGACGGGCTCAATCTGAGGGGGCACAACGGGGAGGTTCTGCGCGGAGCGCTCGCAGAAAAGGCATTCTAACGAGTTCGAGGCGGAGCCGGGAGACACGAGTGAGGCAGATTGTCCATTGGCGGAACCACCAACCCGACGCGTGAGCGAGGGCGTACGTCTCTCGATGTTCTACGAGAGCTCGGACCTCAGAAGAATCTCAGGTCGCTCAGCCGGTGCGGGCGATACTTGGTGGCACTCCTCGCTGCGCTCGGACCTCGCTGACGCGTCGGGTCACTGATATGGCTACCGCCGTTGGGCGAATGCACCCGGACGACAATTCCGGGAGCGGGCAGGTTTGCCAACGTGCGGTCTGATAGTAACAATGCGGCGTCCCCGCGATTCTCAGAAGAGGCGGGACACAGCCCGCATTCGCCTCTCCGCATTCCACACACTGAACACCCATGACCGGCAACGCCTTCGGTTCGCGATCGACTCTCCAGACCAGCAGCGGCGACTACACGATTTTCCGCTTGCAGAAACTCGCCGAAGCCGGGATGCAGGGGATCGAGACGCTGCCGTTCTCGATTCGGGTGCTGCTCGAAGCGTGCCTCCGCAACGTCGATGGGTTCATTGTCAACGAGGAGCATGTCGCCGAGGTGGCGGGCTGGAATGCCGCCAAGCCGAAAGAGGTCGAGATCCCGTTCATGCCGGGGCGCGTGGTGTTGCAGGACTTCACCGGGGTGCCCGCTGTGGTTGACCTGGCGGCACTCCGCGAGGCGATGGTCCGCATGGGGGGCGACCCGAAAAAGATCAACCCGCTGGTGCAGTGCGACCTCGTGATCGATCACTCGGTGCAGGTCGACCAGTTCGCGACCGAGGGGGCTTTGCAGGGGAACATCGACATCGAGTTCGAGCGGAACATCGAGCGGTATCAGTTCCTCAAGTGGGGCCAGAAGGCGTTCCAGAATTTCCGCGTCGTGCCGCCTTCGATCGGCATTGTGCATCAGGTGAATCTGGAGTACCTGGCCACCGTCTGCCTCACCAAGAACGGTGTGGCCTATCCGGATTCGCTCGTCGGCACCGACAGCCATACCACCATGATCAACGGCCTCGGCGTTGTCGGCTGGGGCGTCGGCGGCATCGAGGCCGAAGCCGTGATGCTCGGACAGCCGATCTACATGCTGCTACCGGAGGTGGTCGGCTTCAAGATCACCGGCGAGTTGCCCGAAGGAGCGACCGCGACCGACCTCGTACTGACCGTCACACAAACACTCCGCAAGCATGGCGTCGTCGGTAAGTTCGTCGAGTTCTACGGTCCCGGCCTGACCGCGATGAGCCTCGCTGACCGAGCGACGATCGCGAACATGGCCCCCGAGTACGGAGCCACGATCGGGTTCTTCCCGGTCGACGCCGAGACGCTCCGCTATCTGGAGCGGACCGGCCGCTCGAAGCCGACGGTCGATCTCGTGGAACGCTACTACAAGGAGCAGGGCCTGTTCCGCACCGACGCCTCGCCCGAACCCAGGTTCAGCAGCAAGCTGGCACTCGATCTATCCACGATCCAGCCGTCCATGGCCGGACCAAAACGCCCGCAGGACCGCGTGCTGCTCAAGGACATGAAGTCGACTTGGCATCAGGATCTGGCGACGACGTTTGGCAAGGCCGCCCCATCCGCCTCTGTTCCGGTCACTCACCACTCACCACTCACCTCTCACCCCTCCTCCATCACCGATGGTGCCGTCGTCATCGCCGCCATCACCTCGTGTACCAACACCAGCAACCCGAGCGTGATGGTCGCTGCCGGTCTCGTCGCTCGCAACGCGGTAGCGAAGGGCCTCACCAGCCGCCCGTGGGTTAAAACCAGCCTCGCCCCCGGCAGCCGTGTCGTCACCGATTACCTCGACAAGGCCGGGCTGACCGCGCCGCTCAACGCCCTCGGCTTCAACACCGTCGGGTACGGCTGCACGACTTGCATCGGCAACAGCGGACCGCTGCCGGAAGCTGTCTCGCACGCCATCACCGAAGGCAACCTCGTGGCCGCTGCCGTACTCTCCGGCAACCGCAACTTCGAAGGCCGCGTTCAGCCGCAAGTGAAGGCCAACTACCTCGCCAGCCCTCCGCTGGTGGTGGCCTACGCCATCGCTGGGACGACCGACATCGACCTGGCCACCGAGCCACTCGGCCAGGGCAAGGACGGGAAGCCGGTCTACCTGAAAGACATCTGGCCGTCGCAAAAAGAAATCAGCGACACGATCGCCGCATCCCTCAGCCCTGACATGTTCACCACGCAGTACGGCAAGGCTGCCGATGGCCCGCCCGAGTGGCAGGCGATCAAGGGATCAGTCGGCGACCTCTATCAATGGGACGCCAAGAGCAGCTACATCCAGGAGCCGCCGTTCTTCGTCGACATGCCCGTCACTCCCGGCCCGATCCACGGGATCACCGGAGCACGCTGCCTGGTCTCGGTCGGCGACTCAGTCACCACCGACCACATCAGCCCCGCTGGCAACATCAAGAAGGACTCCCCCGCCGGGCTGTATTTGCGCGAGTGCGGCATCGCCCCCGAAGACTTCAACAGCTACGGAGCCCGTCGCGGCAACGATCGTGTGATGACCCGTGGGACGTTCGCGAATATCCGCTTGAAGAACCTGATGGTGCCCGGCAAGGAAGGGAACTACGCAGTGTATCTGCCGACGGGCGAGACGATGTCGATCTACGACGCCGCCATGCGCTACAAAGCCCATGGGT
>JAYTWO010000133.1:0-7205 GCA_043743415.1 Planctomycetota bacterium | reverse complement strand
CGGCCAGCTTGTTAAGGGCCACATCCAGGTCGAGTAGATCTTCGCGCGGCTGAGGGGCGGCGATCTCCAGCAGGTCGACCGCCTCTCTCTCTCGATCACCGCCGCGTTTCAATCGATTCCTGCGGCGGGCCGACTCCACCAGGATTCGCCGCATCGACTCAGCAGCTGCAGCAAAGAAGTGGCCGCGCGTGTCCCAATCGCGGGCCTCGCCGTCCGGGCCGACGAGCCGCAGCCAGGCCTCATGCACGAGGGCGGTAGCCTGCAAAGTATGGCCGGTTTTTTCGTGAGCGAGCTTGGCCTTGGCGAGCGCTCGCAGCTCCTCATACACCAGCGGCAACAACTCCGCTGAGGCGTCTTGCTCCCCGCGTTCGAGTCGTTCGAGAATGCGTGAGACTTCGTGCATGGTCTGTCAGTTCGCAGAATTCGCCAGAATACTGGCGTGTGGGGGGACGGCAGAATTCTGACGAATTCGGCGACCTCACAAGCCCCGTGTCCGGCGATCACGGCTTGCCTCGCTCCTCGTCGAGAACCTGCTTCAAGGCATCCTTCCAGAACTCTAGATCGGCATCGGGCCGCTGGGGGCCGGGCTGGTTGCGGAGCGGTTCGGGATCGGGAGTGGCTTGGCTGGGGGGGCTTTTGCCGCGCGAGGGCAAGGTGGCGATCCCCGGTCGAGGGGCCAGCGGGATGATGAGATTCTGCTTCGCGGACGAGGGCTTGGGGGCCGGGGCCGAAGGGGTCGGCTTGGCAGTCGTGGCAGGCGGTGCCTCGGCGGGTGGGCCTCCCGACAGGCTCTGCTCCAGAGCTGTGGTGAGATCGGCATCGTCGGGGACTTCGATCTCGCCGAATTCCTTCAGCCAGTAGTCGACATCCTGTGTCGGTTCAGAGGAGTTCGATTGGGCCAGACGGCTCGCCGGGGGCATCGGCACCGGGGGGCGACTGGTTGTGGGAGAGGCCTGCCCCTCATCGGGGGGCGTTCGCCTTTCGTCGAGTTCATCCAGAAACCGATCGCTGTTGATCGCCGTGGCCATCCGCTCTCTGGCCGCCCGATGCAGCCTGCGGTCGCTCGACACAATCCGCAGCTTGCGCGGCTGCGGGTCTTGGGCAATCATCTCTTCGATCAGTTCATCGGCCTCGTGACCCGGCTCCGGAAAGAGGACGCGAATCCCTTCCAGCAATTCCTCTCGTGAGGAAACCACCAGCACCGTCTTGGCATCAAACACCACGGTCGTGTTCGCCCGCTCGTCCTTCGACATCTGGTACGCCAGCCGTTTCATCAGCCGCAGCCGCGCCCCCTCCAACTGTTTGCCGATCAGCTTGCCCCGCACCAGCCCGGCGGCGTGCAGGAGGTTGTAGCCATCAATGATTGTGCGCTGTGACATGGAGGGATCATAGCGGAAATGTGGCACGACAAAGAATGTGGTCCGACGCTCCGCATTGTGATGTGTGTACGACTCACCCCCAGAATGTTTGCGACCTGCGCAATGATTGGGAGGCCGGTCGGTTCGACGTGCCAGATTTCCATAAAACAAGGCTCTACACCCGGAAGGGGTGATCCACCACAGCCCAGGGTCGGAGAGGGGTTCCGCCTGCCCACTCTTTATGATTTTGTTCCACATGATTTTGTAATACTTTTCCCTCTGCACCTGAACCACGAGAGGGGCCGGAAGAGGATTTACAAAATCATGAAGAACAAAAACATGGGGGAGGGGCGCGCCGTCTTGGCCTCCTTGTACACGTGAACCGAGAAATATCCTTCATGGCGAACCGGCCACAGGGATCATCTACGGGAACAAGTGAGGCTGGCTAATCCGAGAATCGTGGGGAAACACGACTCGCAACACGACAAAACGCCCCGGTTCGACTTCATTCACAATCAGTGCGGTCGGGCGACTGGTGATGTTGAGATCTTCCCCATCGGGTCCGGCTGTGGGGGAGAGTTCGGTCAGCAGCGAATAGATACCGGAGGGAGACTGATCAGGGGAATGACAACACATTCCAGAAACGAGTTGCAGGATCGCAGTGGTGCGTTCGTTGGGCGGCACGGTCGACGGAAGATTCGGCGACCACTTTTGAAAGATGGATGGCTTCCCGATCATCCACTGGGCGTTCGGCCAGACATTCCTCAGCGATTGACTCAATGCCGAGTCCAGCGACTGAGCATCCCGAGACAAGAGGGTGTCCCACTTGATCTGCGGCAACGGATAATCCGCCAGCGCGGGGTCGGGGCCCAGAGTGGTGATCCGCTGCATCCGGGGGGCCCACTGCCGGACCGGTTCCTCCACGGTGTAGTTCACGGGGACGCTGCCGTGGTAGCTGAGGCGTTCCCCGAGTTCTGTGGTGGCAAGCGGCTTCGGGGATCGGGCCTGTGGGATTGGCCTGGACTGATAGAATACGAGGGAACCTCGCCCCATGTTCGATTGAGGCAGTGCGGCAAAATCCTCCTGCCGCACATCAACCCACCACTGGTTTTTCACCGGGTGAGCCACGGTGCGACCACTGGCCCCATATGTCAACTCGAAGCGCGAGGTTCGCAGCACCTCATTCTCCGGGGTCACGTCGACAATGCTGATCCAGGTCCGCGAGTCATTGCGTCCGTTATGCTCCGCAGCCAAGTGGGCCATCCACCCGGTAAACCCCAGGGCCACCAGCGGAAACAGAGCCCACGTCCACTTCCGCCGCCTCAGCAGCCCGAGTAATAGATAGTCCCCCGGAGCAATGCAAAACAAACAACACGCCAGCACTGACGCCGCCAACCCGAACGGCATCCCGCGAATCGACTCCGGCATCAGTCGGTTGGTCAACTCGGTGGCATCGAATCGTGCCAGCGGTTCGAGGTACTGCGAGCCAGCGGTGGTCTGGATCGACAGCTTGCGTGAAGCTTCCAGGGTCTGGGCGACAGTCGGCTGCACGCGAAGCAGCAGCCGGGCGACTCGCGCCCATTCCGGCGAATCGCCCGCGAGTTCACGAGTCACCACGATGAACTGTCCGAGCCCCGGCGAATAGACGGTCGCCTGGTCTGGCAGGCTGCGCTGGCGTCGGGACGCCTGCGTCCATTCCTCGCGCGACAACCCCTGCACGAAGTCCCTCGCTTCACTCTCCAGTCGACCCGTCTGAATCAGTGCCAGTGATCCCCCGGCCAGCACCCACGTTCGAATCGCCTCCAACTGCACCGATCGCAACTGATTGAGCTGGTCGTGCGACATCAGCAGCGCATCCAGTCCCAGCAGCCGCAGCGCATCCGTCGGGAAGTCCGCCGGTTTGACGTGCGAGGGATGCACATGCAGGGCGAATCCCTCATGGGTCGACAGGCTCTGCTGCATCAGGAACGGATGCTCAAACGCCGAAAGAGATCCCTCGGCCCCCAGCCCGATGGGAGTCGAGATCCCCTCTGCCAACAGTACCCCGACGACCATGACCCGTCGTCGTCGGATCGGCACCTCGACATCGAGTTGCTCCATCTCGAAGCGGCGCGTCTGGCCGAGGAACTGGGCCTCAAGAACGTAACGCTCGGACTGCTCCACGAGGACGGGCCGCGGTGTCATGAACCAGATGGCCTGCTCACTGCCCGAGAGAGCGATGTCATTGCTGGACCAGCGACTGATGGACTTCGAGTCGACGAAGGAGTCGACGTGCAGCTGCCCCTCCAGCAGCTCTGACTGATCCCATTTGACGAACGCCCGCAGGCTGACGGGGGCGCTGGTGCGAGCGCCCTCCCATTCGCGGCGGATGGTGATCTTGAGCGGTTTGTCCTGCGCCGAAGCGACGCCGATCAGTCCGGCGATCACCCAGCCCAGCAGTCCCAGCATCCTGAGCGACATTGTGGAACTCCCGTCTTCCCGACTTCCGACACTCCTCCTACACTCCTACGTGGGCAGCCAGGAATATGCGGGCGCGACTTGGACGAGGCAGATCAGCCACTGTTGACGAATCGCCTCGTTCTGTCCCCCGTCACGTTGCCAAAGGGCCTCAGACTCATGTTCGGCAGTGGAGATCGGAGTGGCTCCACAATCTCACGAAACGCAGTGAAATACAAGGCGCCCCGCGCATCCCCCCGTGCAAGCGACCGCCTCCACTGAACATGGCGCAGAGAATGCCCCGTCGAGTCATGAACCAGAAGCAGAAGCCCAGTGCCTACTCCCTACTCCCTACTCCCAAGGCCTCGCCCGTGCTCGCCAGCCGCACCGAAACCTATCTGGTCTCCGACATCGGGACTTGCTTGATTCTCAAGCTGTGCGGTTTTGTGGAGGAGTACCGGGCTGAAATTCGGGACGTGAGCGAGAACCACTTGTGCCTGCGACTGGGGGGTTCGTGGTTCGATCGACTGCTGGGGGATGGGTCGCTGGGGCATCCGCTGGACCTGGAAATACTCTTTGTGCCTGTCGAGGCCGAGGGGGGCACCAGACCACTGGCTCGCGTAGAAATCGTCGTGCGAGACGGGCAGTTCCTGTCGCCAGTCGACCGCTTTGAAGCCGCCGCCCGACGGGTACTCTGGCAACTGCGAAACCACTTGGTGGTGGTGTAGCCGAATCGGCGATCCACCCTTGGGCGTTGGTGAATCAATGAGAGCTTCTCATCGCAGGAGACTCCCGAGCCACGCCCCAGCCTGTCAACGGCCACCCTCACTTCGCCCAGTAATCAATCACCATTGGCTCCTCCAGAATCGGCTTGAGCTTCGCGACGAACGCCTGGTGTGCCGGGTGCGGCAGATACGCAGCCCGACCGGCTTCGTCCTTGAACGTTACGAAGAACAAATGCGTGAACCCCTTGTCCAGCATCTCCGGGCTGTTGTTCGTGCCCCATTCGTAACTGTGGATCGCGTCGATCTGCTTGGGGAGTTCACCAAACGCTTGGACGACCTCCTCGATCTGGGCCGGGGTGGCATCCTTCTTAAACTTGAACATCACGACATGCCGCAGGAGCTTCGGGGCAGCTTCGGTCTTGGAGGATTCGGCTTGAGCCTGCATGTAGGCGACTCCGAGCAGGGCGAGGCAGGTGAGGACGAGAGGCAGGCGAGTGGTCATGGGAGATGGTCCGGCGAAGAGGCTGGAAGAGGGGACGGAGGGTGTTGCCACTGCGGCAGATGATATCCACTTGCATGCCCTCAGCCGAGCGTTGGGACCGTTCGAGAAATGAGAGTCGTCTTTCGCTTCGCGAAAGAACGTCCTGTCGCGAAGCGAAAGGCGACGCTGACCGAGAGCGCCGCCGCGCTAACTCATCACATGCGTCTGTAAAATCAAATCGTCCGCCAGGACACGGTGCGGCTTCAGTCCCTGTTCCGCCAGCACCGAGTGATACACCTTCACCGCCTCGACCGGGGTCAGCACCCCGTCCGCCACCAATCGCAGAAACTCCACAAACTCCAACTGGCTCTCCGCCTGGTTGATCTTCCGGCCAAACAGCGCCGCTCTGGCTCCGTGCTTCTGGGCGTCATGCAGTAGCTGGAACGCATCGCGTGTCGTGCCCGCCGCCCCGCCCAAAATGCCGACGATGAGATGCGGGTCGTACCCCACCAGATCCTCCATCGCGCGCGGCCCCTGGTACGCCATCTTGAGGAACACCGGCCTCTGCGCACTCGTCACCCCGGCCAGGGTCCGCACGATCACATCGTTGATGAACCCCGGCAACTGCTCCGGCGGCACCGCGTTGGGCAGGTTCGGGTTGAAGACCTCCAAGAAGTGCCGGAACCCCTTGCGTTCGGCCTCGTCCCGAAACAGCTTGTAGGCATTCAGCGAATCGAGATCGAGGTCGCGATCATTGTTGAACGTGATCGAATACAGCCCCAGATTCGCCCCCCGCTCCCGCTCCTCCGGTCGGCAGTCGATGTGCCCGCACTGCACATGGTCGAGCGAGGCCGTGCGAAACGGTCGCGAGGCCGCCTGCCCGATCCGGCTCCCGCGAAACACATGGATGTCCGACGTGTCGTTCGCCCGAATCGCCGGGGTCACCCCCGAGTTCTCGAACAACCGCTCCTGCACCGTGAGCAGGTCGCTCGTGCTGGCCGACATCAGCATGATGTCCACGATCCCCTGCTGCGTAATCTGCCGGATCTGATCCCGAAATTCGGCCAGCGTCTTGAACCGATCCTCGCTCCCATGCCGCCCCGGTGCCCCGATCCCAAACGCCATATCGGCGTCCTTGGCATCGGCCAGAATGAACTCCCGGCACCCGCTCGGGTCCGCATGCATCGCAGCCAGTTTTTGATCGAGAGTCTTGAGCATTGTCACACCTGTTAGAGGAACCCGAATGATCCCGAATCGTGCCCATTCCCGCAATCAGGGAGCGAACTTCCGGCCACCATGACGTGTCCGCCCCATTCCGGCGAATCGCGCCCGATCCTCCCCAGTCCCATCCCCCCGGAAAAAATGACCACGGATGGTATTGCATCGAACGAAAGGACTTGCAAAAATCCAGATTCGTCGTGCCTCGGCACGACTCACTCCCTGGTAGCTCAATGGTAGAGCGAGCGGCTGTTAACCGCTAGGTTTGAGGTTCGAGTCCTCACCGGGGAGCTAATCCATACGAAGGCGAAACTCGTCGCCTACGGGTGAACAGAAACGCTGGTCGCGAGAGCCACCCGCGTTTTTGCACGTAATGGCCTGATATTCTGGGTTCATCCGACTATTTTGGGGGATGGCCGTAAATCGGCGGGATTTTCCAAGGCATAGCTCCGATGTCCAACGGTTGCCTAGAGATACGGCTTTCTGCTCGATCTGAGTACGGGGCGAGTGACATCGGTTGAGAACTTGTCGCAAGGCAACGTCATCGGATCGTTGACGCTGGCCTCCGACGGCGAACGGCTCCTCACGCAAGAAGGCTACGGCTGGACCTTCCTCCTCGACCGCGACCGCTCGCGCCATTTGCTCGGCCAGTATCTGGGCACCCGCCCGCAATGGCACCCGGACTCCCGCCGCTTCCTGAGCGGAGTCGACATGTTCGGCGTGCGTGGTTTCGATGTCTCCACACGGCGGCGGCTGGGAACGCTGTGGCCGGTCCTCACCGGCGACCACTGGCTCTGCGTCGGCCCCACCGGCCACTCCCGCGGCAGCGAAGGCATCGAATCACAGTTCGTCTACGTCGCCGAGCTTGACGACGGCTCCCAACGCACCTACACCCCCGCCGACTTCGCGGAGACGTTTGGCTGGAAGAACGACCCGGAGAAAGCGGAGTTGCTGGGGAAGTGATGGGACACGGACAACGCGGAAGAC
>JAYTWO010000132.1:0-3567 GCA_043743415.1 Planctomycetota bacterium | reverse complement strand
CAGGGCGATGATTTCGTCGAAACCGATCACTCCCAGCACGTTCGATTCATAGTTCTCATCCGGATTGAACCCCAAAGGTAACGAGTGATTCGGCAATCCCATGGTGGTTTCTCCTCGGCGAAAGTGGAACCCGTTGTGACCAGCGCTTGAGTAAATGGCCTCGCGATTGAGCAGGTCGATTTGCACGACGGCCGCGCAGATGAAACCGGACTTCAAGCGGTTCGTGAGGATTCGATTGGCATGGGCCAACAACTGATGCGGTGGGGCCCCTTCGGTCGCGAGGCTCCGTATCGAACCGATCACTTCCGCCGCGATCAGTCCGGCCGAAGCGCCGTGGCCAGTGGCGTCTCCCAGGAGCATCGTCAGTTTGGTTCCCGACGTGCTCAATACCAGGTCGACGTGGTCGCCGGACACGGGATCGACCGAGTGTGAATACCCCGCGACCTCCAACACACAACGCCGAGGACCAGGAACGTGGCAGGAGAATGTCAACATGGGCTGTCAACCTCGTTGGAATTGACCGGGATGGAGCGGCTTCGACATCTCCAGCGACTGATGAATCACGTCGGCGAGCAAGCTCTCGCACAGTTCACCGACACGCTCGACGGCCCCGGGTGATCCGAGTTCTTCGAGTCGCTGCAACCCCGGATTTTCCCGGAAGGGATACTCCGCTGGGCGCGCGTGCCGTTGGACAGAGTTGGCGAGATGGTCACTCGCCATCGTCAACGCCACGAGTCGCGGATTGATTGTCGCCGGGCGATCTCCGTGGTGGGCCAGCAGGACTTCCCGCAGTTCGAGCGGCAGGCGGTTCTCCTCCGCGTACCACGCTCCGATCGCACAATGATCGGTGCCCAACGCTTCGCGTTCCGCGTGGGTGACGCCATCGGTCTCATCAAAATCCAGTGAGTCGATTTCCTCAAACCGATCCGGATAGGATGCGGCGATCAACATCCGACCCATGTCATGCATCAATCCGGCTGTAAAGTCTTCTCCCTGGAAGCCCAACCCCAAGACTCGATTTAACTGAACCGAGGTGACTGCCGTGGTGATGCTGTGCCGCCACAACAACTCTTGAGCCAGCCGTCCTTCTAATGGCAACCGCTGCATCAAGCTGGACAAACTCGCGGATAAGATCAAGTTTTGACATTGCTTGAACCCCAACCGCAAAATCGATTGGTGCAAGCTGGTGACTGGACGATCCGGCGAAAACAGGATGCTGTTGGACTGGGCGATGATCTCGGTGACCAACCGCAGGTCGCGCTCGACAATCCGTGAAAACTCCCCGATCGTGCAGCGGGGGTCTTTCACGACCTCCAGCGCTTCCATCGCCACCATCGGCAGCATCAACGACCCACGCAGAGTCGACTGCAAGTGTCGCTTGACGTGAATCGGGATGCTGGAGGACTCGGGGGGGCTGACCGTGGTAACCATATCAGTCTCAGGGGCACGTGATGCAACAAGGACAGGCTCTCTGGTCAAAAACTAGCATCAGTGCCGGGTCGATCGCCGCCACGAGCCTCTCGATTCATCAGAAACCCGCTGTCGACCGGTCTGGATCAGGTCTGGATCGAAAGGGCCAGCCGTAAGGGGAGACGAAGTGCGAGCGCTTGCGCTCAGGTTGCAGTGGATACGCCTCGTCTGGCGAGTTTTTGACGACCACGGCTGGCTTCAGGGCAGTTCGTTCCGACTCTAGGAAAAGTCATCACCGCCCTCTGGACTGGCCAGCCTGGCGGGGACATGAAAACTGGCTGTTTCTTCGCACTGGGCAGATCGCCGAGTCCTGCGCGCCGCCTGGCATGTCAATTGCTTGTTGCTAACGGAATATCGTTCGACGCTCAAAGGATTGGCAAGTGACCATCGACTTCACAGGAGCCTCGGAGACCAGGGCGGGCAGCCTCTCCGCCCCCGACGAGCGACCGCTCTCGATCAACACCCAGACGTGCGCAGTCCGCTTCGCGATCGACCTCCAAGCGGCTCAACTCGTCGCGGTGCCAGAGGGGCTCGGGATGTCGCCGCCGGACGTTCCCCTTGAGGATACGGAGACATCAGACATCTCGGAGGATCCGTCCCTTGCGGAACAAGTGATGTGGCTGGGCGTCACACTCCCACTTCCGATCGAACTGCGTCCTGACGGCACAGCAGCAGGCACCGAGGAACACTCGGTACCGTTGGTGCCCCGCGACTCGAAACGGATGTCTCGCGCCGAGTCGACCCACTGGATCGAAGTGGGTCTGGCTCCCGTCGGAGAACCTCGCGCGGAACTCTCCGCCGATCCCCGATCCGTGTCAATCGATCCAGTCACCGTCGATTTGCCGACACTCGATCCAGGGCTTCGATCCACGCCGGAGACCATGAGTCCATCGATTAGTTCGCCCTCTTCGACAATCGACGAACGACTTTCGGCGGACTCGTCTCTGGACGACATTCGACTTCCCCTGGGTGATCAAACGCCAGCCCCACCGACAGTCGACGAGGCCCCCCCATCTTTCGACGCACCGGCTCCCGAGGCCGAGAACACCGTCGACCGACCGACTGGATTCGTCTCCGCCCCGCCGAACGAAGTCCATACGAACATCCCGCACACGGCGACACAATCCGCACACGGTTCTCGCGGCACTTCTGTTGAGCCGCGCACTGAACTGAGCGAGGTGGTGCGTCAAGTTCGGACCATGGTCACCGAACACGAAACTCGAACAACGATTCAACTGGAACCCGCCGAATTGGGACGACTGACCTTGGAACTGGTGGACGCGCCCGAAGGACTGCGGGCGTACGTCTCCGCCGAAGACCCGGCTGTTCTGCGGTTCCTTGAACGCCACGTGCAACTCCTGGAGACCGAGGCCCGCTTGCAAGGAGTGGGTCACATGTCGTTCTCGGTGGGAGCGGACGTGTCGGGGGGGCTCGGACGCGGCGATCAACGGCCGTCCGAAGCGGAAGCGTCCTTTCGCAAAAACATCGAGTGGAACACCGCCCCACCAGCCAATCCTCGGTCACGCCGCGAACTCGACACGAACGCCTGACACCGCCAGACACACAGAGATCCCCATGACCACAGCGAGCTTCAACTCCCAGATCGGACGTGACCAGTTCATGGAACTGCTCGTCACCCAGCTCCGCAATCAAGACCCGCTGGAGCCGGTCAATCAGCAGGACTTCCTGGGTCAACTCGCCCAGTTCTCGTCGCTCGAAGGGATCGAACGACTCAATTTGAACTTCGCGGAGTCCTTGAAGTATCAACAACTCTCCCAAGGGGGGGCGCTCGTGGGGAGTCGTGTCGAATACACGAACGCCCAAGGAGAAACCAAGACCGGGCTGGTTGACTCCGCCCGCGTCCTCAACGGAGAGCTGCGGTTTCAGATGGGCGATGACATCGTCGGTTTGAGTGACCTCTCCGGCGTCATTCGAAACGATTGAGATTCACACTCCCACCTATCGCGATCACCAGCGCGTACGAAAACATCCACGCCATCTCTAAGAGGGCCGCCGGAAAGATAAGTGGTCTGGGCGAGAATGCTGAGATCGTTGAGACTCCTGACGACAGGATTGGAACTGGGATGCGTCAAGGAG
>JAYTWO010000131.1:0-10349 GCA_043743415.1 Planctomycetota bacterium | reverse complement strand
CAACTCCGGCGAATGCGTGGCTGACAGGCTGGAAGCCTATCCCACGGGGTTCACTTCACCGCCTGCATCACCTGCTCGACCACGGTGTCATTGACCGACACGAACCCGAATGTTGCGGTGGCTTTGCCGTCCTTGACGACGACGACCGTCACATCGGCATCGGTGTTGACGCCCCATGTCCCCGGTCCGGCGGCGTCCCCTTTGAAGCAGAATCAAAGGTGTCAGGAACCGTTCTCGAAATAATCGCAGCTTGCGTCGTGTGGGCGTGCCCGATATTGGCGATATTGGTTCCTGACACCTTTGTTCCTTTCCTAGCGGAGTCTCCGACCACGGCCTCGACCTGGAACCCCTCGACGGGTTTGCCCACCTCGGGTCCGCTGGTCACATCGGCGAATGCGGAGGCACAGCAGAGTACGAGTGAGAGCAGGCAGAATGAGCGGATCATGAGCGTGATCTTTCGAGAGCGAACGGAGTGTCTCAGTAGACTTCACCAGAAATAACCCGGAGATGCCAGTCTGGACGTGACCCCGGTGGAATGTCCACCTCCCGACGGTGAAAAATGCACCCCCGCGTGGGCTCCTCGGGGAATTCGTTGTGTTCCAGTCGCCCGAACTATGGCACTCCGTTTGCGAGAGCATCGCCTGACGCGATCCCGCCTTCCCGCACTCGACGCGAAGACTTCCGGATGGCATGATGAAGTACGGCAGAACCCGACCCCGCATGCTGGGGCGGCGAGACAGACAGCAGACAAGGAACATCACGTGAGCAAGCGATTCTGGCACAGCCTGATTCTCGGTGTGGCGATGTTGAGCGGCATGACCGCCTCGGTCCAGTCACAAGATTCGGTCGGTCCAGCTGCGGAGACGCTGGCCCAGGGGCGAGCCAAGGCTGCGGAGTTTCTGATCGCCTCGCAACAGGCGGATGGCAGTTGGACCTCGGAGAAGCAGCCGGGGATTACCGGGCTGGTGACGTTCTCGTTGTTCGAGGCGGGGGTGAAGCCGGACCATCCGGCGGTGGTGAAGGCCCTCAAGCACCTGGCCACGTTCGTCCAGCCGGACGGTGGGATCTACCATCCGGAGACGGCTCACAAGAACTATGAGACGAGTATCATCCTGCTCGCGTTTCGCCGGGCCAACACGAATGGCGAGTATGACGCCCTGCTGAACAAGGCGGTCGAGTTCCTCAAGGGAATCCAGTGGGACGAGGCCGAAGGGGCCGACCCGTCGCAGCCCGCGTATGGGGGCCAGGGGTACGGTCGCAGCAAGCGGCCCGACCTGTCGAACACGGCGTTCTTCCTGGAGGCGCTTAAGGAATCGGGAGTCGCGGCAGATGATGAAGCGGTGAAAAAGGCCCTCGCCTTCGTCTCCCGCTGCCAGAATCTGGAGTCCGAACACAACACCACCGAGTTCTCCAGCAAGGTCAACGACGGCGGTTTCTACTACACCCCCGCAGCCGGTGGCAACTCGCAAGCTGGGAACACCGCCGAAGGGGGCCTGCGGTCGTATGCGAGTATGACCTATGCGGGGCTGAAGAGCATGATCTATGCGGGCGTCAAAGAAGATGACCCGCGCGTGAAGGCCGCCTCGGGTTGGATTCGCCAGAATTATTCGGTCAAGGAAAATCCGGGCCTGGGCCAGCAAGGCGTCTACTACTATCACCAGACGTTCGCGAAGGCCCTGTCCGCGATGAAGGTGGACTTGTTCGAGGATGCCGCCGGAGCCAAGCACGACTGGCGCAAGGAACTGGCCGAACACCTGCTCAGCATTCAGACCCCGAGCGGCAGTTGGGTCAACACGAACGACCGTTGGTACGAAGGCGACCCGAACCTGGCGACGGCGTATGCGCTGATGGCGTTGAAGTACTGCGAGCCGAAACCGCTGGTGCGGTGAGCGATGGCTCCCCGTAGTCGCCACGTTCGCCAGAACGTGGGATGCCAGCAGACGCGTGCAGACTTCCGAAGACTTCGGAAGTGTCGGCATCCGCGAACGCCGAGAGCGTTCGCCCACCTTCTGGAGAAGGTCGCTACTTCCAGACTGTCGTCACCGAAGATGACAGGCTGGAAGCCTATCCCACGGACCGGACGTTCTAGTGCTTGTAGATCTTATGCTGTGGCCGACCGGAGAGAATCTGTTCCTTGCCCCAGTTGGTGACGGCGCGGAAGGCGTCGCTACGGATGAACTCTTGGAAGGCGGTCTCGTCGTTCCACTCGCTGGTGATCAGATACGACGCATCGTCGGCGACATCTTTCCAGAGCGTTGAGTTTGTGTGCCCCGGAGCGGCCTTGAGGGCGTCGATGACCCCGGCGAACTTGTCTTGAAAGTCCTGCTGCTTGCCCGGCAGGACGTGGTAGTTCATGCCAACAGTGACCATGGGAATGTCCGTTTCTGTGAGGGTGAGTCGTGGGCGGTCAGGCGAGCGGTCGGAACAGGGATCCCCGTAAGACGGCCTTTCCAGACCGTCTCACTGCACAAGGCACCACAAGACGGCCTGGAAAGGCCGTCCTACCCGGGCTCGCCGAATTGCGTCTGATCGACGCGGGTGGGCAGTGTACCAGACGGCTGGTCGGTCTACCCGCCACCCTCAACGCAGGCCGGACACCAGGTCGTTCAAGTCCTGCGGAATCACGTCATGATGCTCCAGGATGGCTCGCTGCTCCCGATTGAGAACAGTCGAGATTCCCGCGTACTGCAACGTCCAGTCCTGGTATTGCGGGAGGGCCTTGAGGAAGCGGTCGACGTGTCCTTTGAAATTGTTGATGTCGGAAATCAGCTTGGAGGGGGAGCGTTTGCAGGAACCGAAGCGGATGATCCGTTCCTCTTCATTGACGGCGACGAGATCCAATTCGGTACCCGCTTTGTTCCAATAGCCCTGGATACGCTGCGTCAGCGGGAAGTCGCCCACTCCCTTGCGGCTGCGTTCCTGATAAAGCTGTCCGGCCAGCTTTTCCAGCGCCGTGCCTTCGACCACTTCGAGTCGCTGATCGGCCTCCCAGACAAGTTGATCGACGGGGCGAAAGGCGATGGCCGACACAGGGTTCGCCAAGGCGGCCAGCCAAGACCGCAGAAAATTGTCGGTGATGTAGTAGCGGCTGCGGCGAGCATCCTGTTTGGCAAATACGGGCAGCTTCTTCTCAATCAGTTGCAACCGTTCGATGAGCACTTTCAGGTATCCTGCAATCTGAACTTCCGGATCGTCACTGGCGACTCGGATGGCTTGAACGAGATCGGCGTGCATCTTTCCAGGATTGCGAGCCACATACTTGAGAACCACATCGTACCGGCCACGCAATTCATGGAGGAACCAGTTCTCGGCTTCCGTCCGGAGTGGGGAAGAACTCTCGAAGAAGATTCTTCGGAGCAACGTGGGCCGATCCGCTGCCAAGACCCCCTGCTCATAGCAATCGCGGTAGAACTTGGGGACACCTTCGAAGAGATTCCACAGGAAGAGCAACCGCTCGGGGGAAGCGTCGGCATGATCCGACAGGAGCTCCCGGATGGAGGCGATATCCAGATGGGTCAAGTCAATCGAATCCGTCACACGATTAAACAGCGGGGCCTTTCGATCCTCCAGGAGGGCGATCATTTCGGTCTGAATCGACCCCAGTACGATGAGTCCTCCGGGAACTTCCGCAGCTTGGGAGGCGAGCCGGTCCACGACCGCCTGCAGCAAGGAACAGAACTCCTCGTACCCCTTGCGATTGAAATACTGGAACTCATCCAGAACCAGAATGTACCCCGCACGGGCCATTGCTTCGATCGATTGTGCGAGTTGGGCGAGATTGTGAGGGCGAGGAAAACGATCGACCGGCACGTCGAACGAGTCCAGCGCGTCATTCACAGCGGAAACAACTCCAGCGGGCACGGAATCGGGCACTTGCAAGTACAGCACCAACGACCGATTTCCGGCAGTCTCCAGCGCCCTCTGGATGAGCGTGGTCTTGCCAATGCGTCGTCGCCCGGAGACCTTCACGAAGAACCATCTTCGACGGGCAATGATCTCTTTGAGTGAGTCGAGTTGGTCATTCCGACCGTAAAAACGCCACGGTTTCACGAGGGGTTCTCCGCAAGATGTTTTTCGAACACCTTGGCAAGGTGTTTCTGTGTAACCTTGTTAAGGTGTTTCGTTTGTACCTTAGATTGCAAGCGGAGTCAACTATCCTTTGTTGTTACGCAACAAATTACCCTGAAACACGTTGTGACACGTTTGACATGCGAGTGCGTACTCAAATCCCCAGTCTCGACCGCATTTCCTTCGCTCCAGCATGCTCCGGATGGGCCTTCTGGACCGCATCGAGCAGCTCGCGGGCTTTGTCTTTTCGGTCGGTCTGGGCGTAGCACTCCGCGAGGCCGAGTTGGCTTTCGACTCGCCCCGGTTCGAGTTCCAGAGCTGTCACGAACGCTCGTTCGGCGGCTTCCCACTCTTCCAACCCCACGCAAGCCTGACCGAGCAGCTCCTGCGTCTCGACTGAAGTCACGTCGATCAGCAGCGAGTCGGCGGCCCACTTCCGCGCAGTCGCGGCATCCCCCCCGGCGAGTTTGATCTTGGCCAGCTTCCGACGGGCCGCGGGGTCGTCCTGGTCGAGGAGGACGATCACCTCCAGAATCTCGGCCAGGTCTTTCGTGTTCCCCACTTCCTCGCTCGCCTTCGCAGCTGCGGAGGCAAACAGCGGATCGCGGGGGAACGACTGGCGACCGATTTGGGCCGTTTCGAGAACGACCTGCCAATTCTTCTGTTGAGCGGCCAGCGTGCAGAGGGCAGCCAGTACCTCGCGATGCGGGTCGCCGACATCGCGGAGGATCGTGAGGGTTTCGATCGCTTCGGCCTGCTTCCCCGCCTTGGCATTCATGAGGGCCACAATCACGTTCGACAGCGGGCGTTCCGGCTCCTGGGCCAGCACCACATCGGCAATCTTGCGAGCCTGGGGGACGCGACGGGTTCGCATGAGGGCGAAGGCGTACTCGTCGGCGGCCTGCATATCGTCCATGTTCGCCTTGTACTTCGTCTCAGCGGTCTTCTGATCGGGCAAGGCCGGGGCACGACCGGCGGTGAAGGTCGCCACACGTTGGGCGAGGAACTCGCGGTACTCGGTTTCGAACTGCGGTTTCTCGATCAAGAAGATTTCGCTCAATGCCTCCTCCGTCGTCTTCCCCTGTCGATACGCAGTCAGCAGTTTGGCATTCGAATCCGCTCCGTACTTCTGCTCCAAAAAGACCGCGTACAGCGAGGCTTGGCAATATGCCAGCGTCCAATCCTCCGGCCCCTTCGGCTTGCGGAACCCGTCGTTGATCGTGTCGAGATTGAACAACTCCCCCTTCGGCTGGCGCTCCAGGAGCAATTCCTCCCACGATGGCGGGAAGGCCGAGCCCTCGATCCGCACAGCTAGCGCCTCGGTGTACCAGTGCGGGATGTTGAACTGCGTCGCCTGCAATGTGAGCACGTGCGAGAACTCATGCCGCAGCACGCGGCCCCAGTGGTACGGCTTCTGCGTTTGGTTCGGGCTGGCCATCGCCACCATGACTCCGGTCGAGGCCCCGATCGTTTGAATCCACGGCAGCCCGATCATCCGCGAGCTGAACCACGCATGGGCCCCCTGACCCTTGGCGTTGCAGTAGATCTCGAACTGCGTCCGCTGTGGCGGCTCGTAGCCAAACTTCGCGACGAGTTCGGGGTAGGCCAGTTCTAGGTGATCGGCCATTGCCTGCCCGAGGAGTCGCTGGTCGTGGTCAATGCGGATCACGAAGTGTTCGGTCGTGATCGTGTCGTAGGTCTTGAG
Source organism: Planctomycetota bacterium (assembly GCA_043743415.1). Classification (GTDB taxonomy): domain Bacteria; phylum Planctomycetota; class Planctomycetia; order Planctomycetales; family Planctomycetaceae; genus TH-plancto1. The sequence continues at coordinate 4,576 of JAYTWO010000131.1, read as the reverse complement.
GACGCCGATCACCTTCCGCATATTGCTCGTGCGGACATGGAAGGGATCCGCTTCGAACGCCTCATTGAGCAGCTTCTCGGCCTCGTCGATCTTGCCGGTCCGCATGCAGAGCATGCCGAGTTGGGTGCGGGGGGCGGTCAGTTGGGGCATGATCTCGACGGCCTTGCGGTAGCAGACTTCGGCCTGATCGAACTTGCGGTGCGACTCCAGAACATGGCCGATCACCGAGAGCATCTCGCCCGGCTTGGGATTCGACTTCAGGACGGTGGCCAGCGCATCCAAGAACGGCTGGGGGAGCTTCGACTCCTTCGGCAACTGAGGGAGATTGGTCCAGGCTGCGGCGAGCGTCTCCGTGGGGAGCAGTCGTTCACCGAGCAGGGCGAGAGCGGCCTTGCGACCGAGGATACGCTGGTCCGCCGGGTTGATGGCCAGCGCCTTGTCGAGCCATTCCCCCGCCGGTGCGGGCACGTCGGTCAGCAGATATGTATCGGCCATCAGCACCAGCGCCGTCGGCGAACGCGGGTTGCACTTCAGGGCCTGCTCGGCACGCTCGCGGGCTTTGTCGTGCTTGTAGTCCTGTAAGAACGACAACCCGATGGCCGCGTGAATCTCCGCCACATGCGGGTTGATCCGCAAGGCATTGTGGAACTCCGGCACCGCCTGGCTCTCGTTGTACTTCTCCAGCAGCAGCGAGCCGGACAGCAGCGGAGCCTGCCAGGCGTTCTTATTGTCCTGCAGGGCGTCCGTACAGACATCGTTGACCACGAACCGGAAGATCGAACTCACCCGGTTCCAGCGGGCGTACTGAGCCGACCCTTCGCCGATCCACAGGAGCGTCTGGGCGTCCTTGGGCTGGGAGCGGTTGTAGTATTGGATGAACCACTGGTACGCCTTCGCCGCCTCATCGAGCTGGCCCAGCTCAGCCAGCGCGTGTGCGAGAATCAGCCGCGAGTGGACATGCTGCGAGTCCTGATCGACCCCGGCTTGAGCGAGTTCGCGGGCCTGCACATAACGTCCCCGCAGGAAGCACAACTCCGCCTGCCGGGCGAGTAAGGCGGGGGATTTCGGCTGGGCGGAGAGAGCGGCAGTGATCGTCTCTTCGGCCTCTTCCCAGCGACCGGTCTCTTCATGGACGCGGCTCTGACCCAGCCAGACGGCGATGCGATCCGTGTCGCTGAGGTCGGGCGTCTTGAGCAACGCCTCGTAGGCTTCAGTCCCCTCCTCATATCGGCCCCGCAGGCGATGTTCCGTCGCCGTGGCCAAGGGGCTGATAGGCTGCTCGGAGGCCGGAACTTCCTGCGCTCTCAAGACGCTTCCCGCCCCGAGGAATAGTCCGATCCCGACCACCAAGAACCGCATATTTCGAAGCATGAGACTGCCTTCGCCAGGGTGCCATATTCTTCGTCGAGTATACCAGCGACATGAGTGCGGGTGGACTGACTTCCTCTTCGTTACCTTCGTTGTCTTCTGTTCAAAACCTCATCTCTTGTTTCGGAGTGGCAAGAATAGGAGGTCTGAATAGAAGACAACAAAGGAAACGAAGGGGGAACAGGAGATGATGCTATGGAATCGGACCTGACTCTTGTGACTCACGACGCAGAGTGTCATGCCATATTCAAGCCATCACGCCGTGAACCACTTCCCCCTCGACATCCGTCAATCGGTAATCCCGACCACTATGGCGATAGGTCAATCGCGTGTGGTCCAGGCCCATCAGGTGCAGGATCGTGGCGTGGAAATCGTGGACGTGGACGCGGTCGACTTCGGCTCGCATGCCGTACTCGTCGGTCGCTCCGTAAGTGGTGCCGCCCTTGCTGCCGCCTCCGGCCAGCCACGAGCTGAAGGCCCAGTTGTGGTGCTCGCGACCTTTGGCCTCCGCCGAGTTGTTGAACGGCGTGCGGCCAAACTCCGTGGTCCAGACAACCAGCGTGTCGTCCAGCATCCCGCGTGACTTGAGATCCTTCAGCAACCCGGCAATCGGCTGGTCGACGTTCTTGGCCAGCCGCGCGTGGTCCATCATGTCCCCGTGCGAGTCCCAGTTCCCGGACGACCCAGTGTCGATCAACTCGACGAACCGCACCCCGCGCTCGACCATCCGCCGCGCGATCAGACACTGCCACCCGAACCCATTCGTGTTGCCGCGTTGCAGCCCGTACAACTGGTGCGTCGCATCCGTCTCTTTCGTCAGGTCAAACAGATCCGGCACAGCCATCTGCATGCCGAAAGCCGTCTCGAACGTCCGAATGCGAGCAGCCAACTGCGGGTCGTTCGACCGCGAGGCGAGGTGCTGCTGATTGAGTCGCTGCAGCGCCGCCAGTTCCAGCCTCTGCCGCGCGTCCTCAATACGCGGCCGCACATTCGCAATCGGCTCCGCCCCCGGCATGACGAGCGTCCCTTGATGCGCCCCCGGCAAGAAGTCGCTGGCATAGACCTGCGTCCCGGCATAGGTTTGGGCTGGGGCAATCGTCACGAACGACGGCAGATTGCGGTTCTCTGACCCGAGTCCATAGCTGACCCAAGCCCCGAGGCTCGGCCTCGCAAACGCGAACGACCCGGTGTGCATCCCCAGCGTGGCGTTGTAGTGGTTCGAGTGACTGGTGTGCATCGACCGGATGAGGGCGATGTCATCGGCACATCCGCCGACATGCGGGAAGAGGTCGCTGACCTCCATGCCCGATTCGCCGTACTGGCGAAACTCCCATTGCGGCCGCTTGAGGAAGATCCGCTCGTAGCCCGGTCGGTCCTTGATCTCGGGGTGGTCGAGCTTGACCTCCTTGCCCACGTCTTGTGAGAGACGCGGCTTGTTGTCGAACGTGTCGACATGCGACACCCCGCCCGTCATGAACAGGAAAATCACCTGCTTGGCACGCGGCAGGGCATGCGACAGCTTCGGCGAGAGCGGGTCAGCTGTCGCGTTCTCCTCGGCCAAGAGTTGCTGCAAGATCCCCGGCATCAGTAACGACCCGGCGACTGCAGAACGGAGGAACTCTCGACGCTGGGGAAAACGCATGCACATCTCCTAGTGCATGGATTATCACGCAAAAAGCCCAAGGGTTGCAACCCCTGGGCTTTCGCCGATCCAGTCACCCGCAGCGTCAGCGAGGGCGGACGCTCTCGCTATTCAACGGGAGTTTGATCCCTCTGGATCATGTGAGAACAGGGGCGGACGATTCTTGGTCGGCCCCCTTGCTACACTCGGCCCTCGCTCACGCGTCGGTTGACTCAGCTGAAGTCAGTGCCATTGGGCGATCGCCGGGCCGCTCACGTGGGGGTTTCACTTCGCGTCCCAGGACACCCCGTCCCAACTGATCACCTGCTCCAAGAACCCGCACACACCCGTGCTGAACGTCTCGAACAAAGCCTCGCCCTTGTCGGCGGTCGCGTGAGCAGGGGCTCCGATGTGGCCGGGGACGGTGCGGTCCGGGGTGGTCCAGCCTCGATAGGCTTTTCCGAATCCAAACCCGAACGGCACGTCGGCGATCGCGGTGTGTGGCTGGACCAGATGCGGAGCGATGCGCAGGATCATGGAGGTTTCCCACTCGCAGGCGTGCCCCATTTCCTTCTGCACCAAGTCATCGCGGCAGGTTTTCGGGCTGCCGAAGTCCCAGTAGGTCGTGAACAGGAGTAACAGATCCTTACGATCGCGGTGGTGCTGCCGCAGTTCGAACACCGCTTGTCGGCCCGGCACATCGTTGCCGCCATGCCCGTTGAGGAACACGATTCGCCGGAACCCATGCCGCAGAAAGTTCTCGGCCAAGCCTCGCAGCAGGTCGAGATACACACGCGGCGGACTCGACAGTGTCCCCGGAAAGTCGAGGTGGTGGTCGGAGTTGCCGAGCCACTGGAGCGGGGCAAACAGCACCCGGTCGCTCATGCGGGAGTCAACTCGACGCACCACTTCGCCGAGCAGCATGCTGTCGGTGAACACCGGCATGTGATGGCCATGTTGTTCGAGCGCGGCCACCGGGAAGATGATCGGGATGTCGCGCGACAGCCCGTCGACGGTCTTCCAATTCAGGTCGGTGAGTTGCATGGGAGTCTCGTTGGGGAGGGGAGTATGACCGATGGATGACGGTGAGACTTTCGAAGTCTCGCAAGACTTCGGAAGTCGGACGCTGACGACTGACACTGAGCCAATCAAGCCAGCGGGCGCAACTGACCCTGCGGAACTCGCAATGTAATCAACGCGCGGGCCAACTCATTCGCGGACAGCAGCCCAGCGGAGTTCTTCGCAAATTCGCGCGAAATATGCCAGCGTGAGAGCATTTCAAACATCACATCGCACGCAGGCAGAGACATCCCGAACTTCGTTTTGAGCGGGTTCGCCTCTTCGGGATCCATGTCCTGGAACTGGCTGATGAGGAGGAAATCCCCCTCGTTCGGCAGGCTCAGGTGGAACGCCTGCAATGTATCAGCCAACAGCGGGTCAAAGTCGTGATGCACCTGACGCAGTCCGTTCCGTACATACCGGCGAGCGGTTTGCGGCTCGATCGAAACGATTCTCGCTGCGGTTTCGCAAACGGCGTAGATCACGCTCTCATCGGCGAGAGTCGCCTGGTGCCGGTCGCGATCGTGG
>JAYTWO010000130.1:0-2040 GCA_043743415.1 Planctomycetota bacterium | reverse complement strand
TAGTCCAGATGGGGACAGCTGTCATGAAAGTGGTCTGAGGATTCTGGGACACTCGATCGGTTCTCTTGTGAGGAGGGGTACTGTGTGCCTGCCCACCTTCTGGCGAACGTAGCTACCTTCGCCAGAAGGTGGGCGAATTGGCTCGGCATTCTGGCTGGCAAGTCGCCCCCGCGAGCAGCTTCCCCAGCGTCTGAATGCTGGTCCAGGCAGCCCAGTTCTGGCGAACGTAGCGACGGTGGCTTACATCGCCTTCAGAACCTTGAGATCGCGCCGCACCGCTGCCTCATCAACATCGTTGAGTGGCTCCTCTTCCGGCAGCGACGGCACTTGGCTCAGGTTGCAGCGAATCGTATCACACACTCGCCGCAGAGTCTCCAAATCCTCCGGGCTGATCCCCGCCACGGCTTGAGCCCGAACCTCGTGAGCGAGAGTGACAGAGCGGTTCCAGATCGCCTCGGCTTTGGCGGTGGGATGCAGCTTGCAGCGGCGGCGGTCGTCTTCGCAGTTGGTCTTCTCGATCCAGCCGTCGCGCTCCATGCGGTTGACGACCCCGGCCAGCGTTGGCGGCTCGATCCCCATGCACTCCGCCAGTTGCGACTGGGAGAGTTCCGGATCGCGGGCCAGCCAGACGAGTACCTCCCACTGCCGCAGCGTGACCTCTTGTTCCACGAGACGCTGACTCAGCACGCGCCGGATCGACTGGGTCGCCATCGTGAGCCAGTAACCCACGCTCTGATCGAAATCGTACTGCAACATGCTGGCCTGTCCTCCGAGCCAATCGACATGACCCCGGTGTCGATCCTGACACCCCGCCTTACAATAATCGTAGGGGAATCCGACGGGGTGGACCAGCGCGGGCCGTCTCGGAATCCCGTAATCCGGAAGGAATGGGACTTTCCGTTCGAACTGAGATGAGTTACGCTGACGCCTGACCGACGCGCGTGATCCCACCTCAGTCGCGTACGAGTTCGCTGAGGATTTTCCTGATCCGTTCCACGCAGAAACAGGTGCCACATGTCAATCGGGCGATTCGGGCAATGGGTCGTAGTGCTGGCGTTGGTGATGAATTACGGGAACAGGTTGCCAGCGGACCCTCCGCTCGGTGAGGCCGAGGCGAAGTCGCTGATCGAGCAACTGCTCAGCGAGGATGTTCCCACCCAGGCCAGTGCGATTGAGGCATTGGAGAAGCGGGAACTCGACGCCAGTGCGATCCCGCTCCTGAAGACGGCAGCCGAGTCGGACAACCTCCAGGGCCAGCATGCGGCGTTCAAGCTGCTCGTGCGGGTGGCCAAACCGGACAATGAGTTGGGTCAGGCTGCTCGATTGGCACTGTCGGAACTCTCCAAATCGAAGAAGCCACAGGTCGTGGCGGCTGCGACCCAGGCACTCCGGGCCCTCGAACCGGCTGTCGATCCGCCCGCCCAGCCGGAATTGCCTCTGGGACTGCGGGCGATTCCCCGAAGAGCGATGGCCGTTCGGAATTTCGAGCAGGTGATGACGACGAGCATCAATGGAGAGCGGCAGATCCATGTGCGAACGCAGGATCGGAAGATCGAGATCAAGGACCGCGACGGGAAAGAGATCGAGATCAAGGTCACTGAGACAGCGGGCGGCATGGAAACGACCTACACCGCCAAGGATGTGGAAGACCTGAAGCAGAAGCACGCGGACATCCTCCCGCTGTACGAGAAATACACCAAGCCCCGCAATGGTCTGCCGGGACCGGTGGTTCCACTGCCGGGGCAGCCGCTCGGATTAAACATTCGCGTAGGAGGAGGTCATGCGGCAGAAGCCCACAAACAAATCGAGAACTCGCTGACCCGCCTCACCAAAGTGAAGACGGCGCTGGAGGCCCTCGACAAGGAGACCTTTGACAAGGAGCAGGTCAAGGGGCTGCTGGAGGAACTCGACGCGGCGAAGAAGGAGTTGTTTGCGGCGCAGGCTCAGCTCGGGATGCCGTAAGGCGAGCGGTCGGTCAGAGTCTCCCCGTAAGACGGCCTTTCCAGGCCGTCTCGCCGCAAGAAATGCGACCAGGACGGC